>JBARKD010000522.1:0-1780 GCA_049800615.1 Acidobacteriaceae bacterium
CCCGCTTCGAGGGCGGGTCTCATGCGCGGCCTCTCCGAAATTCGTCTATTTGTGAGACCAGTTCTTCGCATAAACGTGATTCGCTTGTTTTGCTGGCGGTGCTGGTCTTGCTCGCCGGCACGGCAAGAGCGCTGCCCGGTCTGCCCCGACCTCCATCGTCCAGGCACCCACCGAGCCGGCACGTGCTCGTGCTCTCCGACATACATTTCGACCCATTTGCCGATCCCGCGCTCGCCTCCAGCCTGGCCAGGGAGCCGGTCCGGAAATGGGAGGCGATTCTTAACCGGTCTTCCTCCACCGCCTACAGCCCCTACGGGCAGGACACGAATTGGCGGCTCCTTCAGTCTGTTTTGGACGCCATGCGCAAGGCCGAGCCCAATCCCGCCCTGGTGATGGTCACCGGCGATATGCTGGCCCATGAGTTTCCGCAGAAATACGCGAAAGCCATCCAGCTCGACAACCGCAATCACTACCGCGCTTTTGTATCCAAAACGGTTGCCTTTGTCGCGATGGAGCTGCGCCAGCGTTACAAGGACCCGCAGATCCTCTTTACCCCCGGCAACAATGATGACGATTGCGGCGATTACGAAATCACGGCGGGCGAACCCTTCTTAAGCGACACCGCCCGGACAATTCGCGGACTGGCCCGGGGAAGCGGCCGGTTTACCGCGGACTGGAAGTCTCTCGGCAGCTATAGCGTTCGCCTTCGAGGGATTCGCGGGCTGCGCATCGTCACCCTCAACTCTGTCTTTTTCTCCCACAATTACCGGTCTGTCAGTTTTGCCGACGGCTGCTCGCCCGTCCCGTCAAACGGTCCGGCGCGCAACTTTACCTGGCTGGAGTCGACCCTGAGCCGCGCCGCGCAAAACCGCGAAAAGGTTTGGCTGATGATGCACATTCCCCCGGGAATGGACGGTTACTCCACCATGGTCAACACTCGCTCGGTAAATCCGGACGCCGCACCAACCTCCGCCGAACAGAAGTCGTGCAGCCAGTCCCTCGTGCCCATGTGGAAGCCGTTTTGGACGGATCTCTTCGATCGCTTGCTCTCTCAATACTCCACGACCATCCCTGCTATTTTCGCCGGCCACGATCACACCGACGACTTTCGCGTGATTCATGCCGGGCAGGCCAACCAGCAGTTTGTCCTCATCGATCCGCCGGTTTCTCCCATTTATGGACAGAATCCTTCCTTTCGTGTGGTCACCTTTGCTGTCGGCGGGGAACTCGTCGATCAAACCACCTGGTATCTCACGAACCTGCAGGCGGCCCGAAGCGCGGCGCCCGGCATCTGGATGCCGGAATATACCTTCACGAACGAGTGGCACACCACGCACCTCGACGCCGCCGGCCTCAACAGGGTCTACGATCGGATCCGCGATGATCCTGCCGCCAGCGAACGTTGGCTCACGCTGCTCGATGTCTCCAGCACCGATCGTCCTGTGCCCGCCGCCGGCGTGCCCGCTCTGGAATGCGCCATCACCGCGCTGGACCCCGCAACCTACAAGGCTTGCTACTGTCCAGCGCCCTGAGCGCCGCTCAGGACGCGTCGGGTACGGAAAGGCTCACGCGGCTAAGTTGCCGCGGCGCTTCGGGACGACAATCTGTCTAGGGGCCGGAAATTGTACCCTCAGCGGCTGAACAGGCTGCGGAAAAAATCGGGATCAAGCAAGAGAGACGTGAAGCAGGGGCTAAAGCCCGACGTATTCTGAATCATTTACGGCCCGACTGAAGTCGGGCCCTGATACAAAAACCGCGTTTTTTCCGCAGCCTGTGAAGC
>JBARKD010000523.1:0-12215 GCA_049800615.1 Acidobacteriaceae bacterium
CCCCGCTTCGAGGGCGGGTCTCATGCGCGGCCTCTCCGAAATTTGTCTATTTATGAGACCAGTTCCAGTGCCGATTTGCATGGATGCTCCTACCGGGATGCATAACCTTCAGAGGGTCCAGTTTCACAGAGGTCCAGATTCAGCCTGGCGCAGTGCTTTGAGGATCGCGTGTTGCGAAATGAAACAAAGGTGTGCAGACGGCTTATCGGGAGGTAGGCTCGAGTGGCCTTAGAGGAAACTTGGGGACGCAACTTAGCGATTAAGGTGTTTTCTGTGCGGCAACGCGGACGTTCATAGGAACTATAGGTCGGTTCCTATTTTGGGAATGCTTTTAGGTATGTTCTCCGTAATGGATCGGAGTCAAAATGGGGCAACTATGTTCCACCTTAAAACTGGAGTCCATTGTAAGTAGATTCATCCAGCAAAACGGAATTGCTTTCGATAGTGAGTTCTGTCACTTTGGGCTTAGACGAGATAACGACAGTAATAGCTCGAAGGTAAGGTTGCTAACCGAAGTATCTCCTGCATTGGCTCACGAACAATTCTGACGTTGGATGTCGCAGTTGAACTTTGTGCAAGGTGAACACGGAGAAATCCCCCGCATGAATGCCGTAGGTTTGGAATCCGCAAGTGCCACGGGCACAGTTGAATTTTTGGGGCTCACGATACAGCCAAGATCGATGGCCGAACTGAGTGAGCTTGTAGAGCAGGGGGTTCGCGAAGGCCGCAAATGGATTATCGCGAATCATAATCTGCACAGTGTGTACCTGCTTCACAGGTATGCCAAGCTGCGTGAATTTTATTCACAGGTCCACTGGACTTATGTGGACGGCATGTCGTTAATAGCTTTGGCGCGGCTCTATGGATTTCCGCTCAAGCGCGATCAACGCGTGACCAATGCTGACTGGTCGGGACCGTTGATGGAGCTTGCTGCAGCCAGGGGCTGGCGGGTTTTCAATCTTGGGTCCGCGCGGGAGGTTGCGGAAGAGGCTGCGCGTAACCTTCGCCGACTCTACCCTTCATTGCAACTCGAGGTGAGCGACGGTTTTTTTGACGCACGCCGGGGCAGCGCCGAAAACGAGGCCCTCATACAAAGAATCAATGCTTACCGTCCTGATCTGCTTATGGTTGGAATGGGCATGCCGCGACAGGAACTCTGGACGTTGGACAATTTTGCCCGGGTCAATGCTCATGTCGTCCTGTCTTCAAACGGGGCTGCCTTTAACTATCTCGCCGGGGCTGTCCCGATCCCGCCCAGATGGTCCGGCCGGATTGGATTGGAATGGCTGTTCCGGTTGATCTACGAGCCTCGCCGGCTGTTCAGCCGCTATCTTTTCGAGCCATGGTACGTGCTGCTGATTTTGCTGATGGATTACTCACGGAACCGTCTTGGGTTGAAGCTCGGGGGCGAGAAGCTGTGGGGCAACAAGCTTTGGACCGACACGCTTTGGGAGAGACAGGAAACAAGTTACGCTGCTTCGACCGATTCGTCGACCCCTCTCCATGGAGACTGATTCACGGAAGGCTTGGCTGAGGGATGAGTGATGAGTGATGAGTGACAAGACGCGTGGCGCCACAAAGGCCATCGAGGGCGAAAAGGCCACGAGGTTCATGCGGGTCATAAGGCAATGAAGGCCATGAGGGCAATGAAGGCAACGAGGAGGATGGGGATGGATCGCCGGGATTTTCTCCGAGGGCTCGCGGCGCTGGGCGTAGCAGGCTACGCCCATGCGCAGTCTCCGGTCGAGTCCGCGGCCATTTCGCTGAAACAACTGGCTGCCGACAAGGGGCTGAACTTCGGCTCCTGTCTCGCGCTGAAGTATTGTGTTCAGTCCCCAACCTATGAGCAGCTTTTCCTTGCCCAATGCGACTTAGCCACGCCGGAATTGCATATGAAGTGGAACTCGCTCAGCCATGAACCGGGAATTTACGACTTCTCTGCCGCGGATAAGTTTGTGGCTTTCTGCGCCGGGAACCGCATCCAGGTTCGCGGGCATACGCTCATCTGGCACGACGCCCTCCCCGTGTGGGTCACGGAAAAGCTCGCGTCAGAAAGCGGGCAGACCGCCGGCTCGGAGGGAGGGCGGGCGATGATGACGGGACACATCCAAACAGTGGCCGGACACTTTCGGGGCAAGTTGTACTCCTGGGACGTGGTCAATGAAGTGCTTGATCCTGGTTCCCACCGTTCGGATGGTTTGCGCGTCAGTCCCTGGTTGCAGGCTTGCGGGGAGGACTATATCGAGCTGGCCTTCCGTACCGCGGCGGCGGCCGATCCGCAAAGTCTGCTGATCTGGAACGAAAACTACCTGGAGGTGTCGAATGGCTTCGGCTGGGCCAAGAGGACGGCCATGCTGGCGCTGCTCGACAAGTTCAAGGCTCGCGGTGTTCCCATTCACGGCATTGGAATTGAGGCCCATCTGCGCGGAGACCAGGCGGCTGTTCTGGGCGATCGAACGTACGAAGCGTTTTTGGCCGAGCTTGCGCGGCGGGGGATGAAAATATTTGTGACCGAGCTGGATGTTCAGGATGCCTCTCTGCCTGCCGATGCTCGAGCGCGGGATCAAGCTGTTGCGGATATCTACGGCAAATTCCTGAGCGCCAGCCTGCGGCAGCCGGCAGTGCGAGGCATTGTGACCTGGGGGCTCGCCGATAGCTTTACCTGGATCGCAGGATACCGGCCGCGTAAGGACGGCCTGCCGGTGAGGCCCCTGCCCTTCGACGCCGCGTGCCAGCCGAAGCCCGCATATTACGCGATCGCGCAGGCACTTCAGGGAGCAAGCCGGAGAGATACCCGGGATACTCGCCAAGGATGAGAGCCCGCTCGAGAAATTCCGCAAGGTAACGACCGCGAATCAATGCTGATCCGTTGTCCACGTAGACAATGTCAGCGAAAACAGTGTCAGCGAAAACAGCGCGCCTGGTGAGAACCGGACGCCATTAAGAACCGGGCATCGGTTACGCCACCGATCCACATCGATCCACGTCGATCCACATTCACCCGCAATGGATTGCGCCGCTTGCCGTGGTGTTCAGAATAAACGGCAAAAATCTCAGAAGGAGTTCTGGCCATGGTCACGGTCTCTGTCATCATCCCCACTCGCAGGCGGCCCGAGCTCGTCTTGAGAGCCGTGCACAGTGCGTTGGCGCAGACTCTGCGCACGATTGAAGTCATCGTCGTCATCGATGGTCCGGATCACGCTACGCGAATTGCTCTTGAGCAGGTATCTCGGGAGGATCCACGCTTGCGGACACTGGCGCTGCGCATCAGCATAGGAGGGTCAGACGCGCGCAATAGGGGCGTCGAAGCGGCTTCGGGGGAGTGGATCGCGTTCCTGGATGACGATGACGAATGGCTTGCCGGCAAGCTTCAGGCGCAAGTCGATGCTGTCGGTCGATCGCTTGCCCCTGTGGTGATCGGCACGTGCCGGATGATTGCCCGCACTCCGCGCAGAGACTATGTGTGGCCGCGGCGCATGCCGGCCGGCGGCGAACAAATTGGCGAATACATCCTGGCCCGTCGCAGTTTCACGCGCGGCGAGGGGTACATCCAGACGTCGACTTTGTTTGTGCGCCGCTCGATTATGCTGGCTCACCCTTTCAAAAGCGGCCAGCTGAAGCATCAGGACACCGAGTGGGTGTTGCGCGTGGGCCGCCTTGCCGGTGCAGAGGTGGTGTTTGCCTACGAGGTGCTGGCCATTCATAACATAGAAGAGGATCGGCCTACGGTCAGCAACCGGGCGAACTGGCGATACTCGTTCGAGTGGTCAAGGCGTGACCGAGCCCTTTTCACACCGCGCGCTCTATCCGCATTTCTTCTAATGCAAATCGCGGCTGAGGCTTCGGATCAGGGGGCATGGCGCGCATTCTGCCTTTTGCCGTTCGAAGCCCTGCGCTACGGCAAGAGCACACCGCGCGACTATGCCATCTTCCTGGCTATCTGGCTGCTCCCCCGCCGTCGCCGCCGCTTATTGCGCGATTGGGTAGCGCGCCATCCCATGCTCCTGTCAGTGTGTGCGCTATGAGGATCCTGCAGCTCGTGCGGCAATTTCTTCCTGCCCAGGGAGGCATGGAAAGCGTGGTGGAAGGCTTGAGTGTTGCCTTGCAGCGTAGTGGGCATATGGTGCAAGTGGCCACGCTGCGTTTGCTCTTTTCGAGCGGTACCCTGGCCCCTGCCGAATCGGTTGAGGCTGGCCTTACCGTGCGCCGCATGCGCCATTGGGGCCCTCGGCGCTATCCGGTCGCGGTAGCCGCGCTCAGGGCGATTCGCGGATTCGACCTGGTGCATATCCACGCCATCGATTTTTTTGTGGATTATCTGAGCTTGCTGCGCTCCATGCATCGTATCCCGCTGGTGGTAAGCACCCATGGCGGTTACTTTCATACTGCGCGGGCCCGGGCGTTCAAAGAGTTCTATTTTAAAACTGTTACCCGGCGCACGCTCGACAGGGTTGGGGCAGTCGTGTGCGTGAGTCAGCACGACCGTCAGATGTTCGCGCGCATCGTGCCTGCGCAGCGCATTCGCGTCATCGAGAACGGAGCTAATCTCGACGGCTTCTCCGGCCTGACCAAAAACGTGCAGCCCGGGTTAGTACTGGGCGTTGCCCGGCTGGCGGAAAACAAGCGAATTCCAAAAGTGCTGGAGGCGATGGCTTTGCTCAAGGATCGTCATCCTCACTTGCGGCTGGAGTGGGTGGGAGCGGATTTTGCCGGTTTGCGCGAATCACTCGAGCATCGTGTTGCCGAGCTTGGGCTGAGTGGCCGGGTGTGCTTTCATGGAGCCGTTACGAGCGAGCAGCTCTGTTCGCTGTTCGAGCGAGCTCACCTGTTCGTCTCGGCATCGGCGTATGAGGGTTTTGGCCTGTCGACCGTGGAGGCGATGAGCGCAGCCACACCGGTATTAGTAACCGCGGTAGGAGCCCATCCCGATTTTGTCGAGGACGGCGTGAGCGGCTTCCTGATGGATCCGGAGGCAAGCGGGCTTGCCGGCCATATGGAGCGCGTGCTGGCGCTGCCCATGGACAAACTGGCCGCCATAGGCGAATCGGCCCGTGCCGCGACCAGGCGCTTCTGCTGGAGACAGGTCGCGCCCCGCTACGAGCAGCTTTACCGCGAGGTCCTCATCGCCGGCAGGCGGACAGGAGCATGCTTGCCATGATGCTGAGAATCCATGGGAAAGACGGGGCGCACAGGGCAGACAGGGACGACCGGATGAACCAGATCAATCAGAAAGGTCAGGTAAGTCTGATCAGTCAGCCAGATCCGCTCAATCCGATACATCAGCCCGATCGCATAGGCAGATAAATCAGATGAAGCAGACGAAGCAGCTAGATCAGCCCGGTCGGACGAGTCAGATAGATCAGATGGATGAAATAAACCAGCTAGATCAGATAGGTCAGATCGATCAGATAGACCAGATACCTGAGTCAGACCGGATCGCGCGAAAAGACCGCAACGATCGGGCGCACACCATAGCGACAAGGCCGAACACGAAATCGGGAAACAACGGAACCGTGATTGTTTTCCGCATCCAGCTCTTGCCGCCGTCCGAGACGTTTATTGTGGCGCAGGCGATCGCGATGCGCCGGTTCGCCCCGTTTTTTGTCGGCTGGCGGAAAGTGTCTGGGATTGACTTGCCGGGAGAGAAGACCTGGACGGTTGATAATGGCAGTTTTCGCGGACGGCTGCGCGAGCTTCGCTTTCGCTATGCAGGTCCTACGCGGGAGGAACTGGCCAGGTTACGGGCGCGGGCGCCTCGCCTGGTTTACGCACACTTTGCGCCGGACGGATATGCCGCGATGAAGCTGGCGGAATGCCTTGGAGTTCCGCTGGTGACGGCATTGCACGGCTACGACGTGACGATGAGGGATGAGGCCATCGGGTCGACGCGGCTGGGCCGCGAGTATCTGCGGGGGCGATTGGCGCTGCAAAAGAAAGGCGCGCTGTTTCTCGCCTGTTCCGGTTATATCCGCAATCGGAGTGTGGAGATGGGCTTTCCGCCGGAGCGCACGATCGTGCACTCGATCGGCGTGGACATCGAGCGTTTCAAGCCGCCTTCTGTGGATTTGCGGCGGGGCAAAACCGTCCTGTTTGTTGGCCGCCTGGTGGAGAAGAAGGGTTGCGGCTGGCTGATTGAAGCCATGGTCGAGGTGCAGCGGCGCTGTCCGGCAGCCGAGTTGGTGGTCATCGGCGACGGCCCGTTTCGTCAGGAGTACGAAGCCCAGGCTACGGCACGCGGGGTACGATGCCGTTTCTTTGGAACTCAGCCGGCCGGGGTGGTTCGCGATTGGATGGCGCGGTCCGCTATTTTCTGCGTGCCCAGTCTGGTTGCTGCCTCGGGCGATGCGGAGGGCTTCGGCATGGTGTTTATCGAGGCCCAGGCAATGGGCCTGCCGGTGGTCAGCACGCTCAGCGGCGGTATTCCGGAAGCAGTCAGAAACGGGGAAACAGGTCTGCTGGTGAAGGAGGGCGACGCCCCGGCTCTGACGCAAGCGATTCTCCGTCTGATCGAGGACGGTGAGTTGAGGCACCAATTCAGCATCGCGGGACGAAAACGTGTGGTGAGCCATTTCAATTTGGTCCAGCAAACCAACCGGCTCGAAAATCTCTTCGACCAACTCGTATCCCGCCGATAACAACCTTAAACGCCCCACCACCAAAGAAACAGTAAACAGGAAACAGGAAAACAGGAACAGGAATAGCAGAGCAATGGGACAGGCAGTGGCACAGGCATTGGGAGTTCTTAACGCCGGCTCGACGGTCGCGCCGGCGAAAGCGCGGCGTTTCTATCAGCCGGAACTTGACGGATTAAGGTTTTACGCGTTTCTGGGCGTATTTGTCTGCCACACGCTGCCCTTCGATGGAGCCCTGTACAGCCGGTTTCATTTGCCGTTGCCGGGGCTATGGGGAGCGGTAGCCAAATCAGGCGCGTCCGGCGTGGATTTGTTCTTCGCGCTGAGCGCCTTTCTGATCACCTCTCTGCTGCTGCGAGAGCGCGAAGAGACGGGTGAAATCTCTTTACGGCGTTTTTATCTTCGCCGCGTTCTGCGTATCTGGCCGCTTTATTTCCTGGTGATCGCGGTGGGTGTCGTATTGGCTCACACGGTGGCCGGGCAATCGCTGCCCTGGTACTACATTGCCGCGTACCTGCTGTTTGCCGGCAACTGGATGCACGCGGTTTTTGGACGTCCCCTATCGGTCTGCTCACCGCTGTGGACGGTTTCGATCGAGGAGCAGTTCTACCTGATCTGGCCGCTGCTGATGCAGTCGCTCCGGCGCCGCGGCATGATTGTAGCCGCGGTGGTTACCGTTTTGGTAGCCAGCGCCAGCCGCATCGGCTTTCTGTTGGCCGGCTGGGGCGGCGGCTTCCTCTACTACGGCAGCATCTCGCGCTGCGACTCGCTCGCCCTGGGTATGCTGCTGGCGTTGTTCGCCGACCGCCTGCCCTGGCTTAACCGACGGACGCGGTGGCTGCTTCTGGCCGCCGGTCTGACCGGCTGGGTTGTTTCCGCCGCGTGGCTCAATGAACAGCCGGGACCTGCAGACATGCGCATGGTTTTCGGGCGGCTCCTGGTTTCTCTGTCGGCCGGCGCGATTCTCTACTCCTGCCTCGACAGCCGCAGCAAATGGCTCCGTGGATCCTGGGTGGTGGAACTGGGCAAGATCAGCTACGGCCTCTATGTGTGGCACCTCACCGCCATCCTAATCGTGACCAGGCTGTTCCGCCCAGCCTGGGGGTGGCAGCTGCTGGCGGTCAAAGCACTGGGATTTGTCGCGACGGTGATCATCGCCCGCGCTTCCTATCGCTGGATCGAATCTCCCTTCCTGCGTTTGAAGGATAAGTTCGCAACCGTACTTAGCCGGCCGGTCTGATAAACCGTATGCCGGTGATTGGAGGTGTGTGCTGGACAAGATTGCATTGCAACCGTCGCATGTGTTAATTACCGCTGGCCAGTCTGCTCCTGAACTTACAGTTCGGGAGATCGGGAATATGCTGGCGCGCCGCCGCTGGATCATCCTGATCAGCCTGGCCGTGTGCTTTGTGCTGGCGATACTGGCTCTCATCGCCACTACCCGGCGCTATAAGTCGGCTGGAGAAATTGAAGTGCAGAAAGATGCGACGGCATCGCTGGGTATTCAGACGGATCCCGCGGACGTGCCCTCCGACGCACTCGAAGTCAATATGCTGATCCAGACCCAGGCTAAGATTCTGGAATCGGATTCACTGGCTTTACATGTAATTGAGGATCTGCATCTCGAGCAGACCGAGGACTATCGTCCGAAGTGGGACCCGGTCGGCTGGCTGCTGGGTCTTTTTGTACCCAAAGGAGTGGCTGACCCGAAAGGCGCGTCGCTCGAGAATTCACCGCACCGGCGGGTGCGCATGCTCAGGATCTTTCATCGCAAACTGTCGGTGAAACCCGTGGCGGGTACCCGGCTGATCAATGTCGAATATCTCAGTCCTGACCCGCAACTGGCCGCTTCGGTGGTCAATCATCTACTCCAGGGCTTGATTGAGAAAGGCTTTCAGGCGCGCTACGACGCAACCATGCAGGCATCGTCATGGCTGGGCTCACAGCTTGGCGATCTGCGCGCCAAGACCCAGGAATTGCGGGCTAAGGCGGTCAAGCTGCAGCAGGAGGCCGGCATCTTCGCGGTTGGCCAGCAGGATAAGGACGGGAAAGACCAAGTCTATAATCCGGTTCTCGACAAGCTGCAGATGGCGACCCAGGCGGAAGCGCAGGCGCAGCAGAACTACATTCTGAAAGGCGCTATCGATCAGGTCGCCATGACCGGCGATGCCGAGTTGATCTCAGCCCTGGGCGGAAACATGATGGCCAGCGGCTCTGCTTCGAGCGCCATGAGCAATTCGCTGAGCGCGATCCAGAACCTTCGTCTGCAGGAGGCAAACCTGGCGGGTCAGGTAGAGCAGCTTTCTACGAAGTTCGGTCCGGCGTACCCGAAGATAGCCGAAACTCGCGCAAATCTGGACGCGGTGAGAGCGGCCATCGGGGCTGAGGCGAAGAGGATTGGCACCCGGGCGCACAACGACTTCATCGTTGCCCAGCAAGCGGAAGAAAAGACCCACCGCGATTTCGCCGTCGACAAAGCCGAAGCGGAGGCCCTGAACAACAAGACAATCGAATACCAGATGGTGCGCCAGGAAGCCGACCAGACCCGGGGGGTGTACGACGACATGTCGCGGCATCTGAAGGAGTCCGGTCTGCTGGCCGGCCTGCGTTCCACCAATATTTCCGTCGTCGACTGGGCCAAGCCGAGCGATACGCCAGCCCGACCGGTGGTGCTGCTTTATCTGTTCGGATCGATTGTGGTGGGATTTGTCATCGGTACGGTTACCGCTCTTCTGCGCGATGTGACCGACACCAGCATCCAGGACTTACGCGAGGTGGCGCGCGAGTTTGGCCCCACGACGCTGTGTCTCCTGCCCTTCCAGAAAGAGCGTCTCGCCCTGCCCGAGGGCATCGCCTGGGCAGAGAAATCCGCGTTGCCTGCGTTGGACAGCCCGTATTCGCCTTTCGTGGAGTCGCTTCGCTCGCTGCGGACCTCTCTCATGCTGTCCCGTAGCGGGTCTCCGCCCCGTTCCGTGCTGGTGACGAGTCCGCTGCCCGGAGAGGGGAAGAGTTTTCTTAGCTGGAACCTTGCCATCCTGTTCGCCCAGCAGGGCCGGCGAGTCTTGTTGTGCGATGCCGACTTGCGCCGTCCCTGGCTGCACCGCAACCTCGAGGTCAGCCCGCAGGGTGGACTGAGCACTGTACTGGCCGGCCTTGCTTTCGACCACGGAGCCTCGGCCATGATTCCCGTGCAGGAGGTTCCAGGGTTGTCGTTGTTGCCTGCCGGACCGCTGCCTCCCTACCCCGCCGAATTGCTGGCGTCCGCTCCCATGGCGGATCTACTGAGACGGTGGGAAGCGGAATTCGACCTGGTGATTCTTGATACTCCCCCGGTCTTGCAATGCACGGATTCCGTCATTCTCAGCTCCATGGTCAACTCGGTGCTGCTGCTGGCCAGGCATCAGAAGACCCCGCTACCCGCGCTCGAGAAAAGCTACCGAATGCTCGAGGAAGTGCAGTCGAGCAGCAGCCGGAAGATCAACATCGTAATCAACGGAGTAAAAGACCAGCCGGACGAGACGTATGGTTCGTACCGTGCCTGCGAGACGGTGAGGGGCTGATGAAAAATCTGCAACGGTTTGGCTTCCTATTGTTCCTGCTGCTGGCGAGAACGGCCAGCCTGCCGGCGCAAAAAGAGACCCTGCTTATCGGGCCGGGCGATCTGCTTCACTTTCTGGTGTATGACACGCCGGAGATGGAACTGCATGCCAGGGTTACGGATGCCGGAACGGTTCCATTCAACTTTCTGGGCAGCGTGAAAGTGGCCGGCTTGACGCCGGAGCAGGCGGCTGCGGAAATCGATCGCCAACTCGTGTCTGCCGGGGTCATGCGGCACCCGCAGGTGACGGTTCGTGTGGAAGCGTACGCAACCGAATACGTTTCCGTGATGGGAGAAGTGCAAAAGCCGGGAGTTTATGAGATCGACACTCCGCACAAAGTGGTCGATGCCCTGGCTCTGGCCGGGGGCTTAACAGCCTTCGCGGATCGTCACATTACGATTCAGCGCTTCGGCGACTCGAAACAGAAGGTGGACTACTACTACTCAAACGAGGGCAAGGCTGCACTATCTGAAGATCCGATGGTCTATCCGGGTGATGCGGTGGTCGTGTCCAAGGCCCCGATTGTTTATGTGCTGGGCGATGTATTGAAACCCGGCGGCTACCCGGTCAACACCAACGACTCACAGATGACGGTGTTGGAGGCGGTTGCTTTGGCCGGTTACGCGAACCATACGGCGGCCGTGAGCAAGTCCAAGCTGGTGCGCAAAACCTCCACGGGGGTAAAGGAGATTGACTTGCCGCTGGGTGCAATGGAGAAGGGCAAGACCCCGGACGTGGCTTTGCTGCCGGACGACGTGGTGTACGTCCCCTTCAGCTTCATTCGCAACATCGGAGTGAATGGCCAGGGAATTCTGGCTTCCGTGACTTCCGCGGCTATCTACCACTGATGCTGGCCCTATCTTCCCATCCCGACGCCGGCGGAGAAGCGCCTGAAGCCGGCACTGCTTTCACCTACCGCGGCCGCCTCAACCAGGCGCGCACAAGTATCTGGAGATCTGCATCCACGTGGGGACTGCTGCTGTTGCTTTTGTATTTCGCGGTGGATGGCGTCTCTCCATTTTCCAGTCACCCTGTTGCCACGCGGGCTGTCGAAACCGACTCCTCGGGTGGGATTTTCGCGGAGCGCTCCACGAAGCTTCTGATCTTCATGCTGTGCATGATGTTTGTCGTTCCACGGTGGTCCTCTATCCGCCGGTTTTGTGGGCAGATGAAATTGGTGACCAGCTTTCCTCTTGTGGCGCTTCTCCTCTGTCCTGTCTCGCAGATGCCGACCCGGACGATTAGTTCCGCGGTCCTGCTGATGGGGGGCATCCTGCTCATGTACTACATCGTGTCCAGATATTCTTTTGAACAGGTGTTGGAGTTGCTGCTGATTCTTGGCACGGTGGCGATTGGGACGAGCATCGTGCTTGCCGTTGCTTTTCCCGAATACGGCCTGGATTCGATGGGCGGCCATGCCAACGCATGGAAGGGTATTTTCAGTGCGAAGAATTACCTGGGCAACATGGGTCTGTTTTTTTTGACGATTGCCGTGTCGTACCGCGGGCGTTCTTCATTGCTGCGTTTTATGCGTGTGCTACAGATACTCTTTTGCCTGTTGGCCATTGCGTTTTCGCATGCGGCCACCGCGTACCTGCTAACCGTCCTTTACCTGGCCTACGTTGTGATGGTGACGGCGCTGCACCGCGTGCGGAAGAAGGACTATTTTGTCCTGTGCTTTCTCACAGTTGTGATTTTGTTTATTGGGGCAGCGTTGGTTGTAGGGTGGCCCGACCTGCTGTACAACCTGCTTGGGAAGGAGCCGACCCTGACCGGCCGCACCGAAATATGGAGGGCGGCGATCGAGTCGATAGGCAAGCGGCCGCTGCTCGGATATGGCTACCAGGCGTTCTGGCTGGGTCTCGAAGGGGAATCCTACCATGTGATTATGGCGGTTTCCTGGCTTCTGGCCCAGGCCCAGAACGGGTTCGTCGACATCGCTCTCGAGATGGGCGGGGCGGGACTCGGGATCGTGCTGCTTATC
>JBARKD010000524.1:0-2316 GCA_049800615.1 Acidobacteriaceae bacterium
GATCAATCGTTATTTGGACCGCGAGTACGTCCGCCGCCTGGCGGACACGACCCTGCGCATCTATGCTCACAACCTGCTGCACTTTCTCCGCTGGTGGGAGAGTGTGCATCACACCGGCGACGTGGCCGAAGGAGACCTTACCGAATCGACGCTACGGGATTATGTGCGCTTCCAGTCCAGCCTACAACCTCGGCCTTCCGGGTCCACCATCAATGACCGCATCGCCGTCGCCGATCGCGCCCTGCGGAACGAATTTCCCGACGCTCCCTGCCAGGTGGCCCGCGGCTTTCATCCAGCCTATTTGCGGCGCGGGCCGATGGGCCTGGGCCGGCCAAGGATAGCAACCAGCCGGCTGCGCGTGAAGGAGGCCAGGCGCAACATTGTCCCGCTGTCGGTGGATGAGGTGGCGCGCTTCTGGTCTAGTTTCCGCACCTCGCGGGACCTGGCCATCGTTGGCTTGATGCTCCTCCAGGGCCTGCGGTCGGCCGAAGTTCTGTCTCTGAATCGGGACGACTTGTTGCTTTCCGAAGCCCAGCTCCGCGTGCACGGCAAAGGCAGCAAGCTTCGCTTCCTTCCGCTGGCTCCGGAGTCGGTTCAACTGCTGGATCACTATCTACGGCTGGAGCGGCCCGATCCCTGCAGCGCTGCGCTGTTCGTCTCTCTGAAAGGACGCGCGCGCGGGACACGCATGACGGCTGCCGGATTACGTTCTTTGTTTCGCCATCATCGCCAGACCACCGGCGTCACGCTCGCCAACCCCCATCGGTTTCGACACACCTTTGCCTCCGACATGGTGCGCGCCGGCGTCAGTCTGCCCGCCCTCATGCAGTTGATGGGGCATGCCCATATCCAGACCACGCTGCTGTATGTCAAGCTCACACCCCAAGACGTCTACCTGCAGTATGCGCGCGCCGTGGCCCAGCACATCCGCCCGCTTCCGGTGACTGCCTCGTGAGGCGACGCCCCCCGCTCCTCCATCCGCTGGCTCCGGTCTTCGACCACGCAGTCGGCTCTCTCAGCGCCGCGCTCCATCCGGACACGACTCGTCACTACCACGGCACCGTCCGCAAGTTTCTCACCTACCTCGCGGCCGCTCATCCCCAGGTCCGCTCTCTCGACCAACTGCGCCGCCAACCTCATCTCCTCGGCTGGATGTCTTGCCTGCGCTCGCAATCGCCGCCCTTGGCGACGGCATCCTGTATCAACCTGCTCATCCATCTGCGCGGCCTCTTCCACGAGCTGGCTTGGACCGAACAGCTTCCTGAACTCGCCCATCTGATCCGCCCCGAGGACCTTCCGCGTCTCCCGCAGACACTCCCCCGTCCGCTCACCGCACAGCAGGATCAACTCCTCGAGCAGGAGTTCCTCCGCCGCAACGACCTAGGCGGCAACGCTTTTCTGCTCATTCGTCACACCGGTATGCGCATCGGTGAGTGCGCCGATCTGTCCTGGGATTGTCTCCGCTCCACCGGTCCTAATCAATGGGCGATTCACGTGCCGCTCGGTAAGTTGAAGACCGAACGCATGGTCCCAGTCGACTCGTTTGTCTGTGAAGTCGTCCAACGACTACGATTCTTTCGCTTCCTCGATCCGCTGCCCGCCGATGGACGGCTCCTGGCCCGCCCACTCACCAAAGAAGCGCTCGTTCGTCAACTCCGCGACTATTTGCACCAGGTCTGTCACTCGGTCGGCCTCTCCACGCGCATCGTGCCGCATCAGTTTCGACACACCTACGCCTCCCAGATGCTTCGTTCCGGTGTGGGCTTCCCTGCCGTGATGAAATTACTCGGCCACGCTTCTCCCCAGATGACCATGCGTTATCTCGACGTGGCCCTGTCTGATCTTCGACGCGAGTTCGACTTGGCGCGCTCCAAACCTCGCCATCTTGTTCCCCAGCCCAAATCGCCTATCGCTTCGCTCCGAGCCGGCCTCGGCGGTGTGATCGATGCCTTGCTCTCGGCTCAACACGTCCTGGAAATGTTCCGTCGTGCATTGCCCAACGGCGTTTCACGCACCTGCCTCGACCGACTCTCCAACCGCCTCACCAAGATCATCACCGAAGCGCGCAAACTCAACACTCCTTGAGAATGGGCAGAGATTGGCCGGTTATGGGGACGATACGGGACTTGAGGGCAAGCCGCGTCTCCTATTTGCCCGAATACGGGCGCCCCGGTGCTGCGGGCGCCGTACAGCTCGCCCATGCCGCCAGCGGCGATGGTCGCGAGGATTTTATGCGGGCCGAGCTTGTCGCTGGTCGATAACGGCACATCGGTAAGCGGCTCACCCAGGCGGGGAAACGGTTAATAAGTGTTGCAG
>JBARKD010000525.1:0-5858 GCA_049800615.1 Acidobacteriaceae bacterium
GAAGCGTAGCGAAGTGGAGAGATCTGCAGTTCGCTTCATGGATAAACAGCTTTCCCCTGCTCACAAAATTGTCATCTCGACCGAAGCGTAGCGAAGTGGAGAGACCTGCAGTTCGCTTCATGTGAAAACAGCTTTCCCCTGACCACAAAATTGTCATCTCGACCGAAGCGTAGCGAAGTGGAGAGATCTGCAGTTCGCTTCATGGATAAACAGCTTTCCCCTGACCACAAAATTGTCGTCTCGACCGAAGCGAACCCGGATTTCCTGTCACGCTGCGCCGGACGCATCCACCTGTGCGCCTTTCCGCGAGACTGTTATTTCACCGCGTGCTCAAAGCGCTTGTTTATCTCGTCCCAGTTAACCGTGTTCCACCAGGCGGCGAGATAATCAGGCCGCTTGTTTTGGTATTTGAGATAGTAGGCGTGCTCCCACACGTCGTTGCCAAGAATCGGGTAGAGGTTCTGTGAGATCGGGTTGTCCTGGTTGGCGCTGGTGACGACCTTCAATTTCCCGCCTTCGAAAACAAGCCAGCCCCAGCCGGAGCCAAACTGCTTGGCGGTCGTCTCGTTAAACTGCTTTTTGAAATCGGCGAAGCTGCCGAAGTCTTTCTTGATCTGCTCGGCGATTTTTCCCGTCGGCTCGCCGCCCCCGCTGGGCTTCATGATGGTCCAGAACATTGTGTGGTTGACATGCCCGCCACCGTTATTTCGTACAACGGCGCGAACGTCTTCCGGAACAGTGCTTAGGTTGCGCAGCAGATCCTCTGCGGAGTGTTTGCCGAGTTCCGGATGTTTCTCAATTGCTCCATTGAGATTGTTGACATAGGCGGCGTGGTGCTTGTCGTGATGGAGCTTCATCGTTTCAGTGTCGATGTGGGGTTCCAGCGCAGAGTAGTCGTAGGGAAGCGGTGGCAATTCGTGGGCCAAAATATCCTCCTGGATTGATCCCGGTCGGGCAAAGTGCGGTTAGGACTCGAGTTGGCGGGCCCAGAGCGACCGGCGCAACAGCTGCGCCTGACTGACCCCTCCAATATTGTGTCTCCATCGTAATCGGATGCAACTTTGCCCAAGAGGGTTCGGAATGAGTCTATTACCAGGCGGTCGGCACGCTGCTTATGGGGGATTCCTACCGTCAGGCTGAGGTTTACACTCGGAGAGACGGGGCGCCCTGCCCGCAATCTGGCTGTGAGAACGAATCTGCATTGACCCGGAGACGACTAACCCGCAGGCAGCTCCTGCGTCAGGCCGGCGCTGCCGGCGCATTGGCTTTTGGCGCATCCGGCATAACCGGCGCCGAAGTCCTGGCCGGCAGCGGCGAACCGCAACAAACACTACCGCCCGGCGCGGCGAGCGCTCCAAAGACGGAAAGCCAGGCGGCAGAAAATTACGTTCATCCTCCCGGCGTCTTCATCAACCGGCCGCTCACCCAGGTCTCGAGGATGGCCGAGGCCCTGCTCGACGACATGATGGGCCGGAACTGCGATTTCTTTTTCAATGAGTCTGGTGTCCGCAGCGGACTGGTCCGGGACCGGGCGCGAGTCGAGGGACGCTCCCTGAGCCGGGTGTCCAGCATCGCCGCCACCGGCTTCGGCCTGAGCGCGCTGTGCATCGCCGCAAAATACAACTACATACGTCCCATGGATTGCGAGCAGCGGGTGGAAAAGACCCTGGCTTTTTTGCTCGAAGAATGCCCCCACGAGCACGGTTTTCTCTATCACTTTATCGACATCGATAGCGGGCAACGGCTTTTTGGCAGCGAATTATCGTCGATCGATACGGCGCTCCTGCTCTGCGGAGTGCTGCACTGCCGCCAGTACTTTACGGGCAACACGCGCATTGAGGCCCTGGCCACCACGTTCTATCGTCGCATCGACTGGAAATGGATGATGAATGGCGGGAGCACGCTCTCCATGGGCTGGCTTCCCGATCAGGGGTTTCTCAAAAACAGGTGGGACATCTATTCCGAGCTGACCACCATGTACCTGCTGGCGATTGGCTCGCCCACCCACCCGGTTCCGCCGGAAGCGTGGGAAGCGGTGCAGCGGCCAGTGGTATCGTATGGCGGAATCAATTACATCAGCGGCGCAGCACCGCTGTTCATCCATCAATACGCGCAGGCCTGGGTCGATTACCGCAACCAGCGTGACCGGCACGCTAACTACTTCACGAATTCCATCGCTGCAACTCGGGCACACCAGCTTTGGTGCCTGGTGCTGGGGCAGAAATTTCCCTGGATCGATCAGGACATGTGGGGAATATCCGCTTCGGATTCCCGCCAGGGATATCGAGTCTGGGGCGGTCCGCCTTCGATGGGACCGCTCGATGGAACCCTAGTCCCCTGTGCCGCGGCAGGGTCTCTGGTTTTCCTGCCCGCCGAATGTTCTCATGTATTGTTAACGATGCGCGAACGATACGGCGATAAGCTGTGGGGACGCTATGGGTTCGCCGACGCCTTCCAGCCAAAGGCCGGTTGGTATGGCGAAGATGTGATCGGGATCGACGTGGGCATTGGCTTGCTGATGGCGGAGAACCTGCGCACTGGTTTTGTGTGGGATTGTTTCATGAAGAACAGAGAGATTACCCACGCTATGCGGGAAGTCGCCTTCCATCCTGATCCCGACGCCAACACGCAGGTGCTCTGAGGCGCATTTTCAAATCCTTTGTATCCTTGAGTGCATCCATGCGTCATGTACTCTGCAATTTCGGGGGAAAAGTAAAAGGATGACAAATCACGCCTCCAATTCTCGATGGATGGAGCAGCAAGGAGCGGCCTTCGGATGGCCGGGGGTGGAACCCCGTTGGACTTCCAGCAGAAAGGATTGTGTGGGCATGGCCTATTCGGCTTCCAGCCGCATCTGGTACACCATTTCCCACGGGATTCTGAACGAAATTTACTACCCGACAATCGACCGTCCGCAAACCCGCGATATGGAGTTCCTCCTGACCGACGGCGAGACGTTTGTTCACGAGGAAAAGCGCGATCTGCAGCGAACTTTCGAGTACATCGATAGTTTTTCTTCCGCTGTACGGCTCATCAATGCCGACCCCCAGGGCCGCTACAAAATCATCAAGGAGATCATTGCCGATCCTCATCATCCGGTCGTGCTGATGCGTGTGCGGTTGGAAGGACAAGAGAGCCTGCTTTCGCGGATGAAAGCCTATGCCCTTCTGGCTCCCCACCTGGATGTCGGCGGAGCCGATAACTCCGGCTACGTGCTGGATCTCTGTGGCAAGCTCGCGTTGCTGGCGGACAAGAACGGGCTTGCGCTTGTCATGGCGGCAAGCTGCGGATTCAGTCGTGCCAGTTGTGGATTCGTGGGAAAGAGCGACGGTTGGCAAGACCTGATGGATAACTACCAAATGGATTGGCAATTCGGGTCAGCCTTAAATGGGAACGTCGCTCTGACTGGGGAAATCGACATTGGCCTGCACCGCGAGTTCGTCATCGCAATCTCCCTGGGCCAGGGGCACCACTCGGCCTTAACCAGGGCTCTGGGCTCGGTGACCACACCCTTCGAGCAAAATCTGAAGCGCTTCCATGAGCAGTGGCACCGCGCCTCATCGCCGGTAGCATTGAGGGGCGCGGCCATGGACGCGGGCAGACTGTTGCAGGTGAGCCAGAACGTTATCCTCTCTCACGAGGACAAGTCGTACTCCGGCGCCTTTATTGCTTCCGCGTCCATCCCATGGGGGCAACACAAGGGCGACGACGACCTGGGCGGGTACCACCTGGTCTGGACCCGCGACATGGTGCAAAGCGCTACTGCGCTGCTGGCTTGCGGCCGCATGGATACTGCCCGCCGCGCATTGGTCTACCTGGCCGGCACGCAGAAGCCGGATGGCAGCTTTGCGCAAAACTTCTGGATCGACGGCACACCTTACTGGAAAGGCATTCAGCTCGACGAGGTAGCCTACCCTCTCATCCTGGCATGGCGGCTTTGGAAACTGGACGGCTTGGGCAATTTCGACGTTTTACCGTTTGTTGAGCGAGCCGCCGGATTTCTTGTCCGGCACGCCCCGGTTACGCAGCAGGAGCGCTGGGAAGAATCCGCAGGGTATTCTCCATCGACCCTTGCCGTGGTGATTTCCGGCCTGATTTGCGCCGCGGATATGACGCGAGCCAACGGATTTGCGGAGCTGGCGGTTTTTCTCGAGGAGCACGCGGACTGGATTGAGGCCCACCTCGAAGATTGGACCGTGACCAACAACGGCTCATTGCTGCCCGGCGTACCGCGCCACTACATGCGTGTTCGTCCTCCTCAGTGCGGGGATGACTATGCCGGCGAGAACTGTAACGAAGAGATCGTCCGGATCAACAACCGGGGCCCGGGAGAAAGATTTGAGTTCGAGGCACGCAACGTGGTGGATGCGGGGTTTCTCGAGCTGGTTCGGTATGGAGTTCGGCGCGAAGACGATCCTGTGATCGTTGACTCGATTAAGGTCGTGGATCACGTTTTGAAGGTGGAAACGCCGATCGGTCTATGCTGGCGGCGATACAACCATGATGGCTACGGGCAGCGCCATGACGGGGGCCCATTTTTGGGCTGGGGACAGGGGCGGGCCTGGCCACTCCTGACCGGAGAACGGGCGCATTACGAGCTGGCAGCCGGTCGCGACGTGACTTCGTACATTCAAACTCTCGAAGGTTTCAGTTCCCGGGGCGGCATGCTGCCGGAGCAGATTTGGGATGCTCCCGACCTGCCGGAGAGAGGCTTGAGGCTGGGCAAACCCACCGGAGCCGCGATGCCGCTGGTGTGGGCGCACGCGGAATATATCAAATTGTTACGGTCGGTGACGGATGGGCAGGTTTTTGACCGGATTGCGGTGGTAGCCAAACGCTACCGTGACGGGCAACGCCCCACATCCATCGAAATATTTCGCCTGGGCCGCCAACTGGAGGCCATTCCCGCCGGGCGCAGGCTGCGTATGGTGGCGCACGAGCATTTTTCTTTGGTATGGACGGTGGATGACTGGAAAACAGTGCATACCACGGAAAGCCGCCGGGTAGGTTGTATATGTAATTTTGCCGACATGGAGACGCAGGAATCGACCGCCGGCAGAGTGGTCTTTACCATGAAGTGGCAGTTGAATGAACGCTGGGAGGGCCGCAATTTCGAGGTTCGGCTCGATCCCAATGATACAGAAACAGTGGCCGCACCCGAGACTGAAGTTGCCCACGCGTCATCTTAGGAGAAGGACAGAAAGCCAGGGATCAATGCCACGTGCACAGGAAAGCAAAGTATTCTCGAAGAAAAGAGCGAGGTCGTTATGAGCGAGCTGGACCAATTGTCGATCAATGCGCTGCGGTTTCTGGCCGTAGATGCTGTAGAAAAAGCCAAGAGCGGACACCCCGGGGCGCCGCTGGGCGATTCCCCCGCCGTTTATCTTCTTTTTCACGAGTTCATGCGCCACAACCCGGCGAACGCCAAGTGGACGAATCGCGATCGCTTCGTGCTCTCCAACGGACATGCATCGGCGATGCTCTACAGCGTGCTGCACCTGTCCGGCTATAAGGTCAGCATCGAAGATCTGCAGCAGTTCCGCCAATATGGCTCCATCACGCCTGGCCATCCTGAGTATGGCGACACCGACGGCGTCGAAGTAACCACTGGTCCGCTGGGCCAGGGTTTCGGCATGGGCGTGGGCATGGCGATCGCTGAGAGACATCTCGCTTCCATTTACAACCGTCCGGGTTACAACATTGTCGACCATTACACCTACGTCTTTTGCGGCGATGGTGACCTGATGGAAGGTGTTTCGCACGAGGCCGGTTCTTTGGCCGGAACCCTGGGCCTGGGCAAAATGATTTACCTGTACGACGACAATCTCATTTCGCTCGACGGACCCACAGCGCTGTCT
>JBARKD010000526.1:0-4968 GCA_049800615.1 Acidobacteriaceae bacterium
CTTCTGGAGTGGACATTTCACTATATCGTGTAGATAACGGCAGCGAGGCCCCCAGGTAAGCACTTTATTTTGATGGGTTTAAATCTTTGATTTGATTGGTGCCGGGAGGGGGGGTCGAACCCCCACGAGGTTGCCCTCGGCGGATTTTGAGTCCGCTGCGTCTGCCAGTTCCGCCATCCCGGCCGGTGGGTCCTTCCAGTTTACCCTGTCAGGCTCCCCGTGAAAACACAATGCCGCCCACCCCCGCCACGCTTCACACCTTCAAGTTTGCCCGCGAGCGGATCGCCTTGTACGGGCACTTCCGCACAAACTCTGCGAAGTTCACCTTGATGCCCAGGCCCGGCGCGTCCGGCAAACGCACGTGGCCGTCCTTCTGTATCGGGTAGGTGCCCTCCGTCATCTCCTGGAACAGCTCGTTGTCCGCGCCTTCGCATTCATGGATGACGAAGTTGCGGCACACCGACATCGTCGCCATCGAGGCCATGTGGGCAATCGGGCCGCTGCATTGGTGCGGCGCCACCTCCACTCCGTAGGCCTCCGCCACGTTGGCGATCTTGCGCAGCTCCGTGACTCCGCCGGCATGCATGACGTCAGGCTGGATAATCGCCGCGCCCTTCTGATCCAGAAGCTGCTTGAACTCAAACCGGTTGAAGAGCCCTTCTCCCGTGGCGATCGGCACCGGGCTTTTGGCCGCCACTTCGCCCAGGCCCACCGGATTTTCCCGCAACGTCGGCTCCTCCAGAAACAGCGGACGATAAGGCGCAATCGCATTGGCAAACTGGATCGCGGAACGCACCGTAAAGGTCTCCGCGCACTCGAGCGCGATGTCCACTTGTGTGCCGAATACTTTGCGTAGCGCGGCCAGCTCGGCGACATCCTGGTCGATGCGTTCGAGCTCGGTCGAGGCTTGTGGCAGCGTGTACTTGACCGCCGTCCAACCCTGCTCGCGGGTGCGCGCCGCCCACTCGGCGAGCACGCCAATGTCGCGCTTGCCGGCAAACGCCGCATCCCAATGCGTGTAGTAAACCCGCAATGGGTCCTGAATGGGGCCGCCCAGCAGCACGTACAGCGGCACGCCCAGGCGTTTGGCCTCGATATCCCACAGCGCTATGTCGATGGCGGAAAGCCCGGTCATCAGCGCGGGACCGCTGCGCCAGCGGGTCGCGATGTAGTAGACGCGATCCCAATGAGCCTCGGGCCCGGAGGGATCGCGGCCTACATACTCCGGCTCCAGCCAGCGAAGAACGGATTCGGCAATATCGGTGCGGCTTTCCAGAGTCGCTTCGCCCAGGCCGGTGATCCCGGCATCGGTGTGCACCTCCACAAACATCAGGTCGCGCCAGCGCACCGAAACTTTGTGGATGTCGAACCCGGTGATTTTCACCTTGCCCGGCGGCGCTTCCCCGCGCATCGGAAAGGCGGACGCCAGCGGGACGGCGGCAAGAAGTCTCAGCAAAGACCTTCGATTCAGCACTCCGGCATCATACCCCGGCTGCAAAGCACGGCCGGAAGTTTTACGGAAGCCGAAAACGATGATGCAGATCAAGTGTCCAAACCATGTGTCCAAACATGTATCTTGGACTGGCGTTCCGGAGGAAGCCTGCATGGGACATAAATTTGCCAATATTCTCGAGACCGTCGGCCACACCCCCGTGGTCAGAATCAACAAGCTCGGGCCGCCGGGGATCGACCTGTTCGTCAAGATCGAAGCCTTCAACCCGCTGGGCTCGGTAAAAGATCGCCTGGCCCTGGGCGTCATCGAGGATGCGGAGAAAACCGGCAAGCTCAAGCCAGGCCAAACCGTGATCGAAGCGACCAGCGGCAATACCGGCATCGGGCTGGCCATGGTGTGCGCGCAGAAGGGCTATCCACTGGTGCTCACAATGGCGGAAACCTTCAGCGTCGAGCGCCGCAAGCTGATGCGATTCCTGGGCGCGAAGGTCATACTCACGCCGGCTGCCGCCAGGGGCTTCGGCATGGTAGCCAAGGCCATCGAACTCGCCGAAAAACACGGCTGGTTTCTCACCCGGCAGTTCGAAAACGAAGCCAACGCCGACTTCCACTCGCGCACCACGGCGCAGGAGATCCTGCAGGATTTCCAAGGGGAGAAGCTCGACTACTGGGTGACCGGATTCGGCACCGGCGGCACGCTGAAGGGCGTAGCCCGGGTGCTGGCCAAAGAGCGCCCGGAAACCAAGGTGGTTGTTTGCGAGCCGGCGGATGCGCCCATGGTCTCGAGCGGGATTCCTCAGGGGCGCAACCCGGATGGATCGCCATCCTCGGCGCATTCCGCGTGGAAACCGCACCCCGTGCAAGGATGGAGCCCGGACTTCATCGCCAAGCTGGTGGACGATGCCATGGACTCAAAACGCGTCACCGAAGTGCTGACCATCAGCAACGCCGACGCGATGCGCTGCAGCAAGGAGCTGGCTCGCCAGGAAGGAATCTTCGTGGGCATCAGCTCAGGCGGCACATTTGCCGCGGCGTTGCAGGTGGCGGCCCAGGCTGCGAAGGGTTCGACCATTCTCTGCATGCTGCCGGACACCGGCGAGCGCTACCTGACCACTCCTTTGTTCGCGGAGGTCGGTGTCGACATGAACGAGGAGGAGCTGGAAATCTCGCATTCCACTCCCAGCGCATGGCTGCAGGCCGCGGCTGTCAAATGAACCGGGGCAACACCATGAGCCGGTTCGAGGTCGAGCAAGATGGGCAGACCGCCTACCTCGAATTCGAGCTCGATAAAGCGGGTTGGATCACTCTCTGGCACACACAAGTGCCGGAAGAGCTGCGCGGGCGCGGGATCGCCGGGATGCTGGCGAAAACCGCGCTCGACTACGCGCAGGAGAACCACTTGAAAGTGGATGTGATATGCCCGGTGGTGGCGGGCTACATCGCAAACCATCCTGAATATCAGCCGCTTGTGGGGAAGTAGGTTTGCGAAATCACCAGATTCGGTGTACGCCGAACGCATCCAGCTTGGCATCAACCCCGAGAACGGGGATGTCGTAAGCGAGCGCTTGTGCGGCGATGATCCGGTCGAAAGGATCCCGATGCAGGGCGGGGAAACGTCCCGCACGGATAGCCACCGATCCTTCAATCGCCAGCAGCATATAGCCTGACTCCTCCATCGATTCGAGGAGCCCTTGCTCGAATTCCGCTGCTCCGGGAAGCTTCCCCAGCCGTACTTTGGTTGCGATTTCCCAGGCAGATGCTGCGGAAACCAAAATCTCATGAGATGGATCCGCAATGATCGCTGCGGCGCGCCGGCTAAGATTGGCGGGAGCGATTTTCCCCCAGAGCAGCGTATGCGTGTCGAGCAATACTCTCAATCGCCCTCACCGCTTTCCTCCGGTGACATATCCTCCCAAAAAGCATCCGTCAACACAAACGCAGGATCTTCGTAGCGGCCTCCCAGCCTCTGCTTCTTGACCGGAGGGATCGCTTCCAGTTTTGCAATCGGAGTCTTATTCCGGCCGGAGGTGATAATGACTGTCTCACCGGCCTGTGCCTTCTTCAGCAGCTCAGACAACCTGCTCTTCGCCTCGAAAATCGTTGCTGTGATCAATCCTGTTATCCTAGCTAACCTATATTAGCTAATATAGCACGGCCTTGACTGAACAGTTCAGGGCTCGACCAGGTATTGCTCCAGCTTTCCGTCGGGCATTTCGTAGGTGGTGATTCTCAGCTCGCGGTCAGGAAAGGCTGCCGTAAATACGTGGAACATCATGCCGCCCCGGCCCTGCTGGCGAGTTTGCTGGAAGGTCAGCGGCGGCCCCAACGGTTTCAAGCTGGAAGCAAAGTCGTCCAGCGTTTGCTGGCTGAAGTAGGCATTGCAGTAGTCGGTGAACTGGCTGCGATCAATGTGTCCATCCGCCAAACCGTTGAAGATGGCCAGGGCGCGCGCCTCCTCTTTGGTTGGCGCAGGGCCAGGCAGCCCGAGCACGATCGGAGTGATCCGGCGGGCGATGAGACTGGCCGCCCCGCTCGCCATTTCATTCGTGAGCACAATGATGGCGGCCCGGTCGTCAGGAAATACCAGGTTCTCCGAGACAAAGCCGGAGACCTCGCCGGAATGCTCGATGATGTTGCGCCCATCGCGCTTAAGTACCTCCACCCCCAGGCCGTAGTTGGTATTCGTCCCGTTTTTCAGCAGGATCGGGGTGAACATCTGCATATACGAGGCCGGGCCAAGCAGGGAACGGTCGATCACGCTGATGTCCCACAGGGCGAGGTCGTGGGCCGGCATGGCCAGCTCGCCGGCGGCAAACATCCAGCCCGCGCCTTCCTGCGGCGAAGGACGCTGTGGACCAAGAGCATGCCGCTCGTAGCCGGTTGGATCGGTGGCGGGCAGCTTGCTCGCATCGGCGTCATAGACGTTCTCCATCCCCAGCGGCACGAAAATGCGCTGTTTTAGAAGCTCGATGAGCGGTTTGCCGCTGACCTTCTCCACGATGCTGCCGGCAACCACGTAGTTGGTGTTGGAGTACTGCCATTGCGTTCCGGGATCGAAATCGAGCGGCCGTTTCGCCCATACGTCGAGGATGTGCTGCGCGGTGGTGGGCGTCATCATCGAGGTCATGACGTAATCCTCGGGCCAATAGTCCTGGTAGCCCGAGGTGTGCGAGAGCAGCATGCGAAGGGTCACTTCGTTGGCCCGGGTCAGGTCAGGCAGATACTTCGAGACAGGGTCATCCAGGGTCAGCTTCCCCTCCTGCGCCAGGAAGAGCATGGTCGCTGCTGTGAATTGCTTGCTGATCGAGCCGATCGGGTACTGCATCTGCGGCGTGGCATCCATCGGCGGGGAGAGCCTCGCCTGGCCATAAGCCTGCAGGTACGCGATGCGGCCGTCCTTCACCACGGCAAGGGAAGCGCTCGGTACCTTGGTGGCGGCCAGCACCTGGTTGACCGCGATGTCGATTTTCGCTTTGGCATCCTGGGTAAGCGTGGAATTGGGCTGAGCAGGCGCGA
>JBARKD010000527.1:0-5954 GCA_049800615.1 Acidobacteriaceae bacterium
GTTCGCAGGGCGTGAGCGGCTCCGAGACGGAGAAACTCGGGCACTCTCGGAGTTGCGCCGGGTTTGGGAGACACGGTGGCGATGCCGATGGTTACCAGTATGCGGCTTTCGCGGGTCGCAACAGCGCCTGGGGAAGAGCGAACGGCTTGGACCGCCGCCTGGATTTTTTTGGCAACTTTGGGAGCGGCGCTGGCGTCCGTTGCGGGCAGAATGATGGCGATGTCTTCAACGCCATAGATGGCGGCGAAATCTGTCACGCGGACGGCGCCGATAACAGCAGCGGCGGCCTGGCTCAGACAATGATCTCCCTCGCGGTGCATTTCGTGGAATTGCCGGAAGTGATCGAAGTCGAGGAGTAATAGGGACATGGAAGAAGTGTCGCGAAGACAGCGGTTCCACTCACGTTCCAGCGCCTCGTCGAAGGCGCGGGGGGTGGACAGCCCGGTACGGGAGTCGGTGAGTTCCAGGAGCGAGAGGCGATCTTCCAGGCTTTTCTGCTCGCTGACATCACGGAACACAATGACGGTTTCCGGTTGACTTGACGCGGTCTGCAGGGATCGGTGTTTTATCTCCGCCCAGGCGAGGGTTCCGTCTTTTTTGCGCATGCGAACGGTGATCGAGGATTCGTCGACACCTGAGCGGAGGCATTTGGTGAGCAAAGGAACGTCATGGGAAAGGATGAAGTCATCCGCTATCTTCCCTATCATTTCTTCGGGCTTCCAACCCAGGACACGAGCGGACGAGGGCGAGATATAGACGAAAGTCATGTCCGCGCCGATGCGGCAGATCACGTCGCTGCTATGTTCGGCAAGGAACTGAAAGGTGACGTCGTCAACCGCCATAGGCGCCACGGAATCTGCTGACGGAGTCGACATAGATTGTCTGTTCCGCAAAGCTTTTGAGGGCCCGGGTGAGTTGCGATGCAAGCTCATCGGTGATGGTCATGACCCCAAGCAGCAAGGCGCTGTGATCGATGGTGGCCAGGTTACATTGCAGAGTGTGAAGGATGGTGAGTTGCAGGATACGGAACTCTTCCGCCAGCATCGAGGCTGTACAACCGTGATGAAATCGGCTCGCGCCGTATTCGACCGCGAACGAGGGGGTGGGGGATTTTACCCCAGCGTGCTGGTGCGAACGCAGACGAAGGATCAAGTCGCGGAAGAGGATAGGAAGTGGGGAGCAACGCTCCTCGCAACTCATGGGAATGGGCATGTTCGACGTAACCGTTGGGGGAGTAGAAGCCAGGGCTGGATCGGCTTCCACCCGCTCGTACCATTGTCGAATCGTGCCTGCGGTTGTGCGTTCCAGAATGGTAGCAACAGTCTCGGTCTCAGGTTGGCGCCGCGGGCCGCAGGCCATGCGCTCGTGAATGGCTTTGACCAGCGAATGAATTTCGATGGGCTTTACCAGGATTTCATCGGTTTGTTGGAGGATCGCCGTGACTGCGGCGGTCATTTCGGGATATGCACTCAACAGCAGTGTGACTGCCTTCGGATTCACTTGCCGCATCGCACTGATTACGGTTAGTCCGTCTCCCGCTCCTGGCATATGCAGGTCGCTCAGCAGCACATCGTAGGTTTCACCGCCACTGATCAACTTCAACGCTTCGGGCACATTCGCCGCGTTGGTCACAGCGAAACCGGACTGCTCCAGCACCCCGGTCAAAGTCATACGTATTATTTCGTCGTCGTCAACTAAAAGCACTCTAGTTTGGGTCATTCGCTGTCCCTTATTGCGACTATCGGCGTGGCCGGAACAGTACTTGAGCTATGCTGACGAAACATTTTGGCGCAGGGAGCGAGCCGCGCAACGAATGGAGACCTGCGGATAAACAGGCTCGAGAGGCAAGGTGGAAGGAGGGCCCAGGACTGCATCCCAGGTGATTTTCAGCCGTCCCTTCGGGACCGGATCATATCGTCAAGTACTTCCCGGGGTTTGCGTCCCGGGCTACTCCCAGACGTCCTTTCGGGACTGAAATACGAGGGACCACAGACAATTGCGGGAATCCGGAAGGGAGAGCACAAGAAATGGAGAGCACTAGGAATGGAGAGCACAGGGAATGGAGGCGCGGGATGGAATCGAACCACCAAGCAAGGCTTTGCACACCTTTCCCTGGCCATTTGGGTTCCGCGCCACAAGCAACCGTGCACGTATCTTACACTCGACTCTGGCACTGCACGCTGTCCCGTTTCCCCAATCCCGAGAGCCCTGTTATACCACGGTTCGGGATTGGGACGAACGAGTACCACAGTTCTTTAACACTCACCCTACCGCATTGTTGTGCTCCAAAACAGATACTTCACTTTGTATCCCTTGGTCATGGTTGGAGGTTGGAGCTTGCCCCAGGCCGTATGGTCCCAGGTGATCGGTTGCAGCTTGCCATGCATGGCTTCAAACACCATGGGAGCCGGCTGCGGTTCGCCTGCGTCGGCATCGAAGGTCACCTTGATCTGGTTTCCGTTGTCCGACCACTTGCCGAAGTAGGTCGTGGAACCCTGACCGGGATCCTGGGTCACCGTCGCGCTCCCGTCGGGGCCCAGGCTCACGCTCATGCTCGGGGCCGTCTTCGGCAGCCGGGTTATGTAAACGCCGGCAAATCCTGAGTGAATATTTGCTGTGTCGGCAAGCACAGCCAGAGGCGAAAGCGACAACAATGCGCCTGCCAGCAGAACACGCAGGCCGAAAGCTGATTTCCTGGTTTTATTGATCGTGTGGCAAGGCATAAATAAACGCTCCATAACGGCAGTCTTGTTACTTCATCTATGGAATGTAGCTTGCCTACACAGTTAGTGGAATGGCCTTGTGCCAAAGTTGCAGATCCACGGTAATGGGACTGGCGTGACCATCGGCATCGATCTCTCTGCCGGACTGGCAACAGACGTCATTGACCCTTCCGTCTGATAGCCCAAGAACCTACAAGCTGCGCGGGGGGAGAAAAGACGACCGCTGATCGTCACGGCGGCCCCCCCGGATTTTGCGATCCGGGCGGTCAAACGCATCCGGGACTGTAACGGAGCGGGCATCCGGCGCACTAACCAATGTTGTGATTGACGGTGAACGCTTAAGGGGGAAGTGCAGTGAGGGCAATTTCGTTTTCCGCGTTGGTAATCCTGGTGATCGCGGCCATCGCCGCCCTGGCGGAGGAGCCGCAGTATGCACCTGATCACGTTGGTTTTCCACCCAGTGGTTACGTCAGTTTTTACGGGATTCCCGCTCGCTAGATTTTCGGGGATCGAGTAACCATCCGAGGAAAGCAAGAGCGTTCACGCAGTGGTTGGAGTCCATCCCTTCAGCCTTCAGGAGCTAAGAGTCCGAGTGAGAGACGGATGAGGGATCGGTTGAGAAAGCAGAGATCCTTCGCAATCCAGGATCTCCTGCGGGAGATCCCGAATTGCTTCGGCCGGGGTGACAATTCCGTGGGTTGGTGTTGGTTAACGGCTCCGCCTGCATGGGCTGCAAAGCGTGTAGCCACAGCCGAGTTGCCCGGTTAAATCGGGGCCTGATACAAAACCGCAGCCGCAAGACTCTTCGCTCTTGTCAGGCCCCAAAGATCTTGCCGGCCAAGCCAGCCAAACCACCTGGCTGAGACGGCTGGGCGCTGTTGCCGGAGAGATGTGAGACTACGAGCGGAAGCACCACCGCGAGGACTCCGCTGGCAACCTGCGGAGAGATTCCAGCGCGCTGCGCAATGTTTTCCAGCATCCCGCTTCCCAGACCCTGCTGGACCTGGTCGGGAGTGACCGCCTTATTTTCTCCCGAACCGACCCACGAGGCCACCTGGTCGCCGAGACCGTTTTGTTTCAGTTGAGTGAGAAGACCGTCCATTCCCTGAGGGTGCTCCTGCATCACCTGGCTGAGCGCATCGGCAACTCCATGGTGATCTGAGGATGCGCCCCCGGCAATAGATGTCAATGCATCGAGTAGACTCATCATCGCTCCTTCTTTAACCGGGTATTCAAATATGCCGCTCGCGGGTCAATTTTGCCGCTGGCCGCAGGTACCCGAAGAGTACGCCGTTTGAGCAGGCAGTTCAAATGTCCCCTGACTTTAGTGAGTCCCTCACTGATGGAACTTCGCACCGGCGGCGGGTTCGGGAGTGGTCTTCTGCATCCATAAGACTATGCCGGCAAATTCAGGTCACGTGCAGGAACAAATCGATTTGATATTGAAGCACGAAGAGGAGTTTCTGGCTCGGCGCACGGCGGCCGAGCGGCTGGGAGACTCTCTCGGCGCTTTTGTAGGCAGCTTGCGATTTTTCGGGATTCACCTTCTCTGGTTCACGGCCTGGATTCTCGCCAACACGACGCACATTCCTCAGGTTCCCCATTTCGATCCGGTGCCGTTTCCCATTCTTGACACCCTGGTTGCCATCGAAGCCATTTTTCTTGCCAGCTTCATTGTGATGAGGCAGAGCCGGATCAGCCGCCGTTCCGATGAGCGCGATCACCTGATTCTGCAGGTGCTGCTCCTGGCCGAGAAAGAGATCACCGCCGTGTTGCAGATAGAGAGGCAGATCGCCACCCGGATCGGCCTGTCCGAGGTCGCCGCGGACGCCGAGATCGCCCAGCTAAGCGAAAAGACCTCGATTGACGATGTGGCGCAAACGCTGAAGGAATCTTTGCCTGCCGAGTGAGAATGGGCTATCGGGCCGGACCCTTGTCCTCCACGGAAAGAGGATCGATGCCCGGACTCTCCTCATCCATCGCTTCGACCACGCTGTCGTCAGTAGCGGGACGTCCGTCGCGTACACTCTCAGCCCCGAGAGAATTCGGACTTCCGGCAGGAGCCATACGATCGATCTTCGAGTTGGGGTTGAGGGGTAGTGTTGTTTCAGGGGTTTCAGGCATTAAAGCACCTCCTTCGATATGAAAGCTAGGATGCCGGCACAGGCGGCTGCGAATACTTCGAGACGGTCTGATAGGCTGAACAGGCCGGAGTCAAGTGGACATGAAAGCACTCGTATATCACGGAAATATGGACCTGCGATACCAGGACTTTGCAGACCCGCAGCCGGGCCCCGGGGAGGTGCTGCTGCGAGTGAGAAATTCCGGTCTGTGCCATACAGATTTCAACGAGTACATCAACGGTCCGCTCTATGTATACGCAACCCCCCATAAAAGGACAGGCCGGTCAGTACCGCTCATTCTCGGTCACGAATTCTCCGGCGAAGTTACGCGGCTGGGTATGGGCGTGACGCGCCTCCGGCCTGGTGACCGAGTCGCGGTCAACGCGGTGGATGCATGTAGAAAATGCGAGTTTTGCCGGCGCGGGCTTTTTGTCCACTGCCGGGGGGCGGCTACCATCGGATTTGCACGTGACGGCGGCTACGCTGAATTTGCAGCCGTTCCGGAAGACTGCTGTCACCCGCTTCGTCCGAATGTGTCTTTTCGCGCGGCGGCCATGGTCGAGCCATTTTCGGTAGCGCTGCACTCCGTGCGCCGCGCCAGGGTCGAGGTGGGCAGCCGCGCGGCCATCGTAGGTGGGGGAACCATCGGACTATGCACCCTGCAGGCGCTTCGCGCCTGCGGCGTCGGTGACGTGTTCGTGATCGAAAAATCTCCGGACAAACGAAAGTTCGCCGAGGAATTAGGCGCCAGCGCTTTCGTTCAGGCAGAAAGGTCCGATCCTCAACAAATCATTTCCGAGCTGACTGACGGTATGGGAACGGACTACACCTTTGAATGTGTAGGATCGGGCGTGGCGCTGGCAACGGCTATTAAAGTTACCCGGCCGGGCGGCACCGTATGCCTGACTGGGGTCATTCCCCACCCCATGGAGTTCAACTGGAACGACCTTCTGCGAGACGAGAAGTCAGTCACCACGTCCAACGCTTATAACGACGAATTCCCTACCGTCATCGCGATGTTGAACGACGGCAGACTCAAGGCGGAGCCTTTAATCTCGCAGACTTTTCCGCTCGAAGAGGCCTGGAGCAATTTGACCCGCTTTGAAGA
>JBARKD010000528.1:0-5588 GCA_049800615.1 Acidobacteriaceae bacterium
GCACAGGACACATGGCAGGCGACCAACAAACTGACGCTCACCCTGGGCCTGCGCTACGAGATCCCCGGTGTATATGTCGCGCGTCACGGTTATGCCGATACTTTCAATCCCACGGAAACCAACCCGATCATCGGCGTCCCGGGAGCGTTTGATCTGGTAAGCTCCCCACAACACCCGGCAGCCGGCGTCAGAAACGAGAACTTCGACAACTGGTCCCCGCGTGTGGGCGTCGCCTATCGCTTGAACGATGCCACGGTGCTCCGCCTCGGCTGGGGCAAATTCGTGATTCCCTCCGATCTCCAGTTCCCGGAGGCTCCGTTACAGGCCGGCATTAACTTCATCAACAACCTGATGGTGCAATCCACCAACAACAACCAGACTCCGGCCAACACGCTGGATAATCCCTATCCCAATGGTTTGCTCGGTGCGCCGCACCGCAATGCAAACTATCAGCAGGTCCTCCTCGGAGGGAACGCGCAGGCTGTCTATGCTAACGAGCCCAATGGCAGGACCTACCAATGGAACGTCGCCGTGCAGCGCCAGCTTCCCTTGGGGCTCGCGCTCGAAGCCGCCTACGCCGGACTTCACGGCACCGATCTCCCCATCAGCCATACCATCAACCAGGTGCCGGATAATACGCTTAATCAGGCTCACCTCGATCCAACCTGTTCCAGCGGTAACCTCAGCAGTTGCTTTTTCACAAAGAGTGTAGCCAATCCCTTTTATGGGAAGGTTTCCCAGGGTACCCTGCAAAACGCCAACGTTCCCGCCAATCAGCTGGCTCGTCCCTTCCCGCAATACGGCAGCATTAACAACAGTGGCGATTACACAGGTGTCAGCAACTACAGTTCGCTCCAACTCAAGCTGGAAAAACGCTTCTCCCAGGGCGGTACGCTGCTCGGCGCCTATACCTTCTCCAAGCTCCTCACCAACGCCGAATACCTGACGAGCTGGCTCGATATGACCACAACCGCCGGCTTCCAGGACACCAACAACATTCCAGCCGAGTATTCGCTTTCCAGCTTCGACTCCAGGCAGCGGCTGGTCGCCAGCTATGTCTACGAACTGCCGGTCGGCAAGGGCAGAATGTTCCTTTCCAACCTCTCCGGGATTAGCAATGCCATCATCGCCGGCTGGGGAGTGAATGGCGTGACCACGTTCCAGTCCGGTTATCCGCTGGGCTTCACCATGGCAACCAACAACATCGGGACCTATGCGTTCGGGTCGAACACCCGGCCGAATGTCGTTCCCTCGTGCGCCAAGGCCATCAGCGGCGGCATCTTCAATCGCCTGGGCAAGGTCGAGGGTGCAGCCAACAACTACTTCAACACCTCCTGCTATACGGCGCCTCCGATTTTCACCTACGGAAACGAATCCAGAACGGACAACCGGCTGCGCACTCCGGGCGTCGCCAACTATGATTTCGCTCTCTATAAAGACACGCCAATTCACGAAAATCTCAGTTTCGAGTTTCGTGTGGAGGCGTTCAACCTGTTCAATCGTGTCCAATTTGGCAGTCCCAACTCGGTCGTGGGCAATGCGCAATTCGGCAATATCACGACGGATCTCAACACACCCCGGCTATTGCAGATAGCCGGAAGGTTAACCTTCTAGCTAAGCGAGGAAGCCGCGGATTTCCGCCTGGGCGGCGCGCGGTGCGAAGATTTCCGGCTTCCTTCACCCTGGCCTTAACCGGCTCGGACGCTTGCTAACCTTGTATCGGGCGGGAAGGGCTCCTCGCTTGACTCGCCTATGGGTGACTGGTAGCCTGACTTGGATATTACGCAACAAATATCGCACGCTATACATCATCAATGGATCCTTCCGGTTTTCCCTGGCTGCCGCTTTCGCCATGCAGCTGATCTTGAAGGGCACAATAGTAGAGATGAAATCCAGGAAGGTCGTCACGCATGAATACGGTAAATTCCGAAGGCGCAGATTATTCAAGCTTCGGATTGCGCGATAAAGTCGCGGTTGTAACCGGAGCCTCCCAGGGCATCGGACGCGCGATCGCTCTCGGTTTGGCAAAAGCCGGGACGCACGTGGTGCTGGCAAAATATCCCGATCAGCGCCAGGATGCGATCAAGGAAGTCCAGGCGGGAATCGAGGCCCTGGGGCGCAAAGCCCTCATCGTGCAGACGGACGTTGCCCAGGTCGATCAGGTTCGGGCATTGATGGACAAAACGCATGCGGCCTTTGGGCGCATCGACATCCTGGTCAACAATGCCGGGTGGACGGGAACAACACCCGCACTGGATGTAAGCGAAGACGAATACGACCGCACCATGGCGTCCTCCCTCAAGAGCGTCTTTTTTGCCTGCCAGGCGGCCGCTCGCATCATGATTCCCCAGGGCGGGGGCAGAATCATCAATATCGGATCCAACTTCGGGGAGATCACCTTCAAAGGCCGCTCGGTCTATGCGGCGGCTAAAGCCGGGGTGCACCATCTCTCTCGCGCGCTCTCGCTCGAGTGGGCGAAAGATGGCGTGCTGGTCAACGTCGTCGCGCCCTGCATTACGGAAACCGAGTCACGGAAGAACATCCTGGAACGGCCCGGATACAAAGAATGGGCAACCAAGGAAATGCTTCCCCGCGGGCGCTGGAATCAGCCCGAGGACCTGGTCGGCGCGGTGCTGTTTCTCTCCAGCCCATTGTCCGATATGGTGGTTGGGCACGTGCTGATGGTGGATGGCGGTTGGACCATCCATTGATGCAAGCGAACGGGGTGAACATGAAGCTCCGCAATAAAGTAGCCATCATTACCGGAGCCGGCCAGGGAATCGGCAAGGGCATTGCCGAAGTATTTGCCGAAGAAGGCGCGGACGTTGCCGTCAATCACCTCAACTCGTGCAAGCAGGCGTGCGCTGTCGTGGAATGGGCGCGAAGCAAGGGCCGTCGCTCGTTGTGCGTTGAGGCGGACGTAAGGGAACGCGACCAGGTTGAGGCCATGTTCAACCGCGTAGAGAAGGAACTGGGACCGGTCGATGTGCTGGTGAACAATGCGGGCATTGAAACCATCATTCCTTTTGTCGAATTGACCGACCAGCAATGGAGCGATGTGACCAACACCAACCTCCGCGGAGAATGGCTCTGCGCCCAGGTTTTCTGCCGTAAGGCGCTGGCCGCGGGACGCGGTGGCTCCATCATCAATATCGGTTCCATTCAGGCGGGCAAAGTCCTGCCCGGACGCTCACACTACGCACCGGCCAAACTGGCCATCGAAGCGCTCACCCGCAATGTCTCTGCCGAAATGGGACCCCATGGAATCCGCGTCAATTGCATCCACCCCGGCCTGATCGATACACCCATGGTGGATTGGGTTCTTAAGCACCCCGATCCCAGCGTGCTCGCGGGGGTGGTGGCCCAGATCTCGCTCGGGCGTCCGGGGCAGCCATGCGAAATTGGTTCTGTCGCTGCGTTTTTTGCCTCCGACGAAGCAAAATATGTCACCGGCCAATCGCTCTACGTCGACGGCGGCTGGGTGGGAAAATAAGCTCTCATGACGACTCCTTCCTATTCCGCGGCGCGTCGGTTAAGCAGGGAATTCTTTCCCGATGAAGCTTTTGCCTTTCGTCAGGGGCTCCTGAAGTTGCTCGCCATCAAGGATTCCGACATCCGCCTGCTCACGCTGGAACAATCCCGCGACGCGGTCGACAAAGGACTGCATGCCGGCGGCGCATTCTCCTCCACCATCCCGTTAGTCGCGCTCTTCTATGGCGGCTTTCTTCATCTCGACGTCGAAGACCCCACGCGGCGCGGCCAGGATATGTTCACCCTGAGCAAAGGGCACGCCGTGGCGGCTCTGGCTTCCATTTATGCCGAGCTCGGCTACTTCGACCGCAAGATACTCAAGAACTCGCGCTCTTTCTCCAGCATTCTCAATGGCCACCCGGGCCCGATTCTGCCTGGGGTGCAAATCGCCACCGGACCGATGGGCCAGGGCTTTGGCGTGGCTCAGGGGTTCGCGATCGCCGGCCGTTCCAGCCCGCGGTTTGATTCCTACGCAATGACGGGCGACGGTGAGCTGCAGGAAGGGCCCATCTGGGAAGCGGTCATGTACGCCGGGCAGAACCATCTGGATAATTTGTGCGTGCTCGTCGATCGCAACAACGGACAGTTGGATCTGCACACCAGGATGATCTTCCCCATGCCCGACCTGGAACCGGTATTTCGTTCCTTCGGATGGCAAGCCTTTAGCGTCGATGCGACGCAGTATGACGGCGTGCTGGCAGCCCTGGAGAAGTTCCGCTTTGCTCCGCGAAATGGCATGCCTACGGCCATCATATGCAATAGCAAAAAGGGCTACGGATCGTTCTCCGATTTCCTGAATAAGCACAAGGTCACCGTGCCGGAAACCTTGGTGGCCCAGGAATATGACCTGCAGTTGAACCAGCGCCAGGCGCGCGTGGATGAATTCACGGCGTATCTGGAACGGCTGGCCGGAAGCGCCGAGGGAGAAGCAGTCCGGGACTCGCTGCTCGATGCGGCTCGGCGCATGCATTTGCAGGTTGCGTCGCGGACCATTACCACCGTGGTTGGACCGGTTCTAACCCGTCGGGTTCCACCGCGAAACAAGCGCATCGCCTACGATGCCTCGCTGCTGCCCAGGATCGACCCCAAAAAAGAGTATGCGGCGTCCGATATTGTGACCGCGGCGATGAAAGTCTTTGCCAAAGACTCCAATGTGGTCTCCATCGATGCCGACCTTGCCTCGACCAGCGGCCTCGAAGCCGGTATTGCGGCAGTCGATCAAAAGCGCGCGCTCAATGTGGGTGTGGCCGAAGCCAACATGATGCTGGTGGGAGAGGCATTCGCGGCGCTCGGCTGCAATACCTGGGTCAGCACCTTCTGCCCCTTCTTCGATTGGAAGGTTCTGCGCCGAATTGCGGTCGGAGCCCAGGAGCGGCAGGAGGCCATCGATGCACCTGACGGTTGGCTCAGCGAGGGCCACGGGCTCGATTTGACCTTCCTGGCCACGGCGGCGAACTTCGAGACCCGCACCAACGGGGCCACCCACATGGGCAACGACGACAACACGACTTTCGATGCCGTCGCTCATTTGAAGATCATCGATGTGTCCTGCCCCCAGCAGATGCTTGGCATCATGAAATGGATCATGGAGGGTAATCGCGGCCTGGTTTATTTGCGGGTCATGCGCACCGGATCCGCGGTGCTCTACGGGAACGATTATTCGTTCGCCTTCGGCAAGGGGTATCGTCTGCGGCAAAGTGCCCAGGACCGCGCAACGATTATCAGCAGCGGCCGCGGAGTTCACGAGGCGCTCGCCGCGGCCTCGCAGTGTACCGCCGCCGGCATTCCGGTCGGCGTAGTGGATATGCCCTCGATCGACCCTCAGCTCTTGCTCGAGTTGTACCATTCAGGCCAGCTATTAGTTCTGGCGGAACAAAACAATGGATACATCTGGCAGAATCTGCTGAAGCTGCTTTATCGCGGCCGTGTCCCGGTGGACGCGCGTGGATGGGACAGAGTCCTCAGCCTCAACACACTCAATCGCAGCGGCCAAGCCCAGTTTATTCATTCCGGGACTTATGAAGAGCTGATCACCGCTTTCCACCTGACCCCTGCCG
>JBARKD010000529.1:0-13098 GCA_049800615.1 Acidobacteriaceae bacterium
CCATCGGCAATGGTGAGTCGGGGCGCGAGGGCGCTGTTCCAGCGGGAGTGTGTGGGCTCGGCAGTCAGCAGGTGTTCGGCCATGAGTTTCCGGATTTCCTTATACCGACACGATCATTTGCACCTCAACCAGTGCGTTACGCGGCAACGCGCTCACGCCGATCGCCGCGCGTGCATGTTGCCCTGATTCGCCAAACACTTCCAGCAACAGATCGGAGGCGCCATTGATCACTTTGGGCGGATCGGGAAAACCGGCAATTGCGTTGACGTAGCCGTTGACGCTAACGATCTCCTTCACCTTATCGAGCGAACCGAGGGTGCGTTTCAGCACCGCCAGCTGCGTCAGAACACAGGCACGCGCTGCATCATAGCCTTCGGCAATCGTGCGGTCTGCCCCTACAGTGCCTGTGATGACCCCGGAGGGTCCGGTCGAAATGACTCCGGCCAGGTAAAGCAAATTTCCGGCAGCTTTCGCGGAGACATAATTGCCTCCGGGAGCGGGCGCTGGGGGCAAGGTAATCCCCAGTTCCAACAGCCGGTTCTCGGTACTCTTCTCAACGCTCATGTGTTGGTAATCTAAATCACTTGTTAGTATGTGCCAATGAAAGCGCTGGTCACTGCCTTGCTTGCTGCGGGAACTCTGCTGCTTGCCGCGGATACTGCGAGTTCGCTCTTACATTCTTCGCGCCTGGCCGCGACCGACCTGGAAATCGGCAATGGCAGGTTCATTTCCTATCAGGGTCTCCTTCACTTACCCCAGGTCACGTTCACTACTTCCAACGACTCTAATTTCGCTGGCCCCGTGCGAGTCAGCGGCGTGGCGCTCGAAGAGTTGAATCGCCTGTTCGGCGCGAAAGAAGACATGGTCGTGGCCATTTGTGCCGATGGCTATCGCAGCAACTATCCCATGTCGTACCTGGCTGCGCATCATCCGGTGCTGGTGCTGACGGTGGATGGCAAGGCTCAGCAGGATTGGCCTAAACCGAGTGACCATGCAGGGGAAGAGCTCGGTCCCTATTTGATCGCCAATCCCGCGTTCACTCCGTCGTTCAAGATCCTTTCGCACACCGACGAAGCGCAGATTCCTTTCCAGGTTGTGCATCTCGACTTCCGCAGCGAAAGCCAGGTCCTTGGGGCGATCGCGCCTAATGGCGATTTTGCTCCCAACACGCCGGTCACCCAGGGCTATCGGATCGCCGAACAGAATTGCTACCGCTGCCACAACATGGGCGCGGAGGGCGGCCAGATGGCCTCGATCTCCTGGCCGGTGATCGGCGCCATTGCCAGGAGCAGTCCGGACTTCTTCGCCAAATATGTGCGCAACCCGCAGGCCCTCAATCCCAAAAGCAGGATGGCCGGGAGCCCCGATTATGATGACCAGACGATCGCTGCTCTTCAGGCCTACTTCTCTACATTCGCCGCGGGAGGACAAAAGTGACCATTCGTGTCTCAAAGGGCCTTCTCATCTTCGCCCTTGCCTTCTTTTACACGCTGGTCGTTTTTAACAACACCAACGACTACCACTCCAATCTGACCTGGGTGCAGCACGTTCTCGCAATGGACACGACCTTCCCCGGAAACAATGGTATGTGGCGGGCCATCCGGTCACCCTCGATTGCGATGGCATTCTTTGTCAGCATCGTGATCTGGGAAACTATCACGGGCGCCCTGCTCTGGTTCGCAGGTTTTCGTTTGCTGAGCAATTTGCACAGTGATGCTGCTGCCTTCAACACTGCCAAGAGGCCGGCGGTGGTGGCGCTGACACTGAGCCTCCTGATGTGGCTAACGGCATTTCTAACTGTGGGAAGTGAGTGGTTTCTGATGTGGCAATCCAAGCAATTTAACGGCCAGCAGGCAGCCGATCGAATGTACGTCGTTGTCGGCGTTATCCTGCTCTACTTAGTCATGCCTGATGCCGAGGGCCAGGCTTGATGGCGTCAAGACTCTGCGTGAGAACTCGGTCACCAGCGACCAAGGATCGGGTGCCCCATCCTTCGCGCTTTCTGCGAAGGGTGGGATAAGTAGAAGTTGCGGGGCTTCAGCCCCGCCGTCACATCAAATAAAAGAGCGGCTTCAGCCGCTGAGGGCAAGCTTCCCCGCTCCTAGACAGAATTTTCATCCCGACCGAAGTGGAGGGACCTGCTGTCCCCCGCCAACCACTGTGCTTCCTCACACCACAGAATTGTCGTCTCGACCGAAGCGTAAGCGAAGTGGAGAGACCTGCAGTTTTCGTCTTACCTTCTGGCCGAACCCTTCAACCCCCGAAAGAAGACAACCTCGACAACGTCCCCGCCAATACCCTGACTCCATTTTCGATCTCCTGGGGCGAGGAGTATTCGTCCGGGCGATGACTCACCCCGCCGCGGCAGGGAATGAAGATCATCCCTACGGGCGCAATCCGGGACATAAACAGAGAATCATGGTAGGCGCGGCTTACCATTTTCTTGAAGGGCAGCCCGTTGTCCGTGGCTGCCGCGGCCGCGGCCTCGATGGTGCGCGGTGAACAGGTCGCAGGAGCATCGGCGTTGATCGGGCTCACGCGCACCTGTACCTTCCGCCTCGCGGCTATATGCGCGCAGGCCTGCTCAATTTCACGCAGCACACGATTTCGGCGTTGCTCATCCGTATCGCGAATATCAGCGTCCATTTCCACCCGGCTGGGGATGCTGTTCACGGCCCCCGGATAAATCACGCATTTGCCCACGGTCGCACAGCTGTCAATCGAGCCCGTCGCTTTTGCCCGTTCTTCGATCGTCAGCACGATCTCCGCAGCCGCGCAAAACGCATCCTTGCGGTCAGGCATGAGCACCCCTCCCGCGTGGCCGCCCTCTCCCTCAACCGTGATGCGCAAAGCAGCGGGTGCGGCAATGCTGGTGACCACGCCGATGGGCAGCCCTTCCTTCTCTAACAGCGGACCTTGCTCGATGTGCAATTCGACAAAACCGCCATAATAGCCATCCGCCAGCCGTACCTGGTCAAGCGGGCCATCGAAGCCGGCGGCCGCGCGCAGTTGAGCCAGCGTGTTGCCTTCGGAATCCTTCAGGCGCGTGTCTGCGCTGCTGTCCAGTCCGCCGCTCAGCATGCGGCTGCCCAGGCACCCGAGACCGAAGCGCGTGGGCTCCTCGGAGGTAAACAGCAAAAGCTCGATGGACCGCTGCGGTCGAAAGCCGCTCTGCTGCAAAGCCCGAATCGCCTCCAGGCCGCCCAGCACTCCAACCGTTCCATCAAATTTGCCCGAGTGCGGAATGGCGTCGATATGAGATCCCGTACCGATCGCGGGCAGTTCCGGGCGCGCACCCGTCCAGCGGGCAAACATGTTGCCCACAGCATCTTCCCGCACGATCAGACCGGCAGCCTCGCACTGCCCCTTGAGCCAGGCCCGCGAACTCTGGTCCGCGTCCGCGAACACCAGGCGCGAAATACCCGGCGGTGTGTCATCGGAAAAAGAGGCCAGCGTTTCCAGCTCAGCCATCAACCGATCGCGATCGATCTGCAGTTGTATGGTTTGCATATATCTACCGTCCGGGAAGAGGATGACGATTCCAGTCTTTGTAAATCAGGTACTTTGCCGGTGTTTTACCCACAGCTCCGAACCATTGCGGGCAGTAAGGAGCCATCCAGATAAAATCGCCCTTCTGCACCGGATACCAGGAGTTCGCCAGCTTGTAGATGCCGCCGCCTTCAAGGATCAGCAAACCATGTTCCATCACATGGATCTCGACCTGCGCCAGCGAAGCTCCCAGTTCGAAGCACATGATGTTAACGGCGTAATCCAACCCCGCCACCGTCGGCAAAAGCTGTTTCACCTGCAGGGCGGTATCACCGCCTAGAGGCTGCGATGCGACCTCATCTTCCTGGCCGAAGATCGCAGGCGCGGGTGCTTCGTTGAGCAGCGAGACGGCCGGCTTCTCGATCACCGCCACCCGGCTTTTGACCGAGGCGGTGACCGTGTGCTGCTGGTTGGCAGGAATGTGCCCGTAACTGCCGGGGGCCAGCGAATGAGTCCTGCCGTCCAGGAACACCGAAATCGCGCCTTCGAGCACATAAAGAAAGCGCTGCCCATACGCCGTTCCCAGCGAGCCCCCAGGCTCGAATTCCGCCGTGTACTGGGTAAAAGCGGCTCCCACGGCCGGCGCCGCGTGCACGATGACGGTTACAGAATCGTATCCCGGCAGCGGACTCCCCACGAAAGTGTCGGGTGTCTGCAGCAGGTGCGTAGGTTGGCGATCGCTGCGCGTATTTCCCAGGTTAAACACTCTGCTCCTTGTCTCCTCGTTTGTCTGCTGGCTTGCCTGCCGGTTTAAAGGTGCTGCGCAAAAACGCCAATCCTGCTCCCAGGGCGTTTTCCACGTCCTCGAGACGCACCGACTCCTCGGGATGATGGCTCAGCCCGCCGGGACTGCGCAAAAAAATCATCGTGCTGGCAACGCGTTCCTGCAAAACCATAGCATCGTGACCGGCGCCGCTGATCATTGCCAGCGGAGTAACGCCCACCTCACGAATAGCCTCCGCTGCCATTGCGCACATTCGCGAATCCATCATCACTGCGGCTTGGTCCATCAGCATTTTACTGTCAACCGTAAGTCCCCGGCGCGCCGAGATGGCGCCTGCACCGGCCAGCAGATGATTCACCGCCTGGTGGCGAACGCGATCGTCCGCGTGGCGCACATCGAGGCTTGCGCGCGCCCGGCCGGCAATGACATTCCCGGCTCCAGGATGAGAGTCGAAGTAACCCACCGTAGCGACCAACCCTGGGGTCCCGAGCGCCACCCGTTCTACCTCGCCGACCCACTCCGCCGCCGCCGCCACGGCGTCGTGGCGCAGGCGCATGGGGGTCGTCCCTGCATGATTGGCTCGTCCGTAAAAAGTGATCTCCGCCCGGCTTTGTCCGGCGACCGCTTGCACCACACCCAGTGACTGGCCTTCGCTTTCCAGCAGATTGCCCTGCTCGATGTGGAACTCGAGAAACCCTGCCACGTCGTCTTCAACCAGGCAGTCCTTGATCTTCACCGGATTTAATCCGAACGACTCGAGAGCTTCAGCAAGCGAAATTCCCGCGTCATCTTTGACCGCCAGCATTTGCCCATCGATACGTCCAACCATGGCCCGGCTTCCGATAAACGGAAGATGGAACCGCACCCCCTCTTCCTCGGAGAATCCAGTCACCTCAAGGGCAAACGGGAGTTTCTCCCCATGCAGGGCCTCGACCAGAGCCAGCCCCATCACGACTCCCAGCATGCCGTCGAAGGCCCCTCCGTTGGGCACCGTATCCAGGTGTGACCCGATCATCAGGCACGGGCTCGGCAAATGTGTGCCCGGATATCGGCCACGCAGATTGCCCGCCGCATCGGTCCTCACCGTCAGGCCCGCCGCTCGCATCCATCCTTCGACCGCCTGCATGCATTCGCGCATTGCGGAGGAAAGAAACGTACGCCTGATTTGCCCGGGCTCTTCCGTAAATTGGGCGAGATAGCGGCAGCGGGCGATGATCTTCTCCGCCTGCTCGCGCCGGTCAGCGGGCGTCATTTATTTCCTGACGATCCGGGCCACGATATTGCCGTAGGGCTCATCCGTGGGTACGAAGATTTCATTGGGGTTGGTCTGTCCGAAGCGCGAAAGGTCGACCAGCAGGCAATGTTTGTTGGGCATCGCCAGCTCCACATCCAGGATTTCCGGGGCCGCTTCCAGCGCGGCCTGGGCCATCGCATAGAGTGTGTGCTGAACGGATTTGCTGTCGTGTCCGGCAAAGGCATCGAGCAGCGCCGCCCGTAGCTTGCTGCGAAGTTGCCCGAAGGGCAGCGCCCCTGAATGATAGTCCCGATAGTCCTGATAGGACCGATACGTCCATCGCGCGCGCAGCGACGTTCCCAAGAGGCGATCGTCTGTTTCCGGCAGGGTGGTCAGCGAGTCACGCACGAACCCCTCGAAACCAGACTGCGCCGTCTTGAGAATGATCAGGTGATCCAGTCCCGAAGTCACCGAAGCCCTACCGCCTTGCGCACAGGTAACCGTGGTGGTTTCCTCTTCGCTGGAACCGCGCAGAAACGTCGAAGGATGCGGTTTCCCCTCGAGCGAAGCGTGTTCCCATGAGGTCGAAGCGATTTGGATCGCCACCTCCTGAACCTGGGGATTGCGGCTAAGGAAAAATTGGGCCAGTTCCAGGGCGAAGTCCTCGATACACTCGGCCTGGCTTTCCCGGGCGCGCGAGTACACCGTGTTCTTCATCGTGTCCGTAGGCAGGATCGCGCGGTTATCACCACTGATAAAGCAGCTCTCAAAATCTCCGGAGAGCAACACTTCAACTTTCCACTCCAACACTGAGTGGGATGGACGGTCGCGCTTGACCTTCATCACGCGCACACTGGATTTTCCGTATGAATTCTCCGCCAGGGCAATCATCGGCTAGCTCCCCCTATAGGTGGTGTATCCATTTGGGCTCAACAGCAGTGGCACGTGCAGATGGGTGTCCCCGGGCCGTACCGTTACGGTCACTTCGACGGCCGGATAGAATCCTTTGACGGAGTGAGCCGCGTGATAGCTTCCGGTTTCAAAGCGCAGGCGGTATTGCCCAGGGATGAGAGATGTCCCTGGAGCCAATAGATTGGGGCAGCGGCCATCGACATCCGTTTGCACGGCGGCAATGGTCCGCCAGTGTCCGGTAGGATCTGCAAATTCCAGCAGCACGGTCATTCCGGCTGCCGGCAGCCCCAGTGCAGTATCGAGTACATGCGTCGAGAAGCGGTTCATGCGCCTGGGTTATCCTCATCGCTCTGCAACCTTGCAACAGAATTGTCATCCCGACCGCAGCGTTTCTGGAACTCCCGGCAGGAGATCCGGAAACGCGAAGTGGAGGGACCTGCTGTTCTCTTAACCTGCCACATATCTCGTGACGATCTCCTGGCTCCTGAGTTATATCTTTTTCTCACTATTGCCGCTTATGCCGCCAGCCACTTGCGCAATCGAAGCTGCGTGATCTGCTGTTGCTGGCCGGCCGACTCTATCAACTCCTGTGCGGGATCATTGCCCAGGCGTTGTTCGAGAAGGCGCAGCATTTCCCCAGGCTGTTTGCCGGAAGCGCACACGATAAAGATGCGCCCGAACCGTTCTTCGTACGCGCGGTGACCCTGTTGCATGCGCTGTAGGATAACAGTATCGGCATCTTTCATCTGGCTTTGTTCCGAGCGCGACCAGCTTGCTGACGCCGCAGTGATTTTGTTCTGCGCGTGCTGTTCGCCAATGCGCGGATGGCTGCGAAAGGCCTCGAGCCAATCTTCCTCGGGTAAACTCTGCCAGCACCGTTCAGCAGCCACAAAGAGATCGTCTTCGCCGGCAAACGGCCGCATCGCAGCTAACTTTTGCGCCCAGGCCCGCGAACCGCAACAGGAGATAACTTCCGCCGCCGCTTCTTCCTGCGGCAGCGTATTCCAACGCGCCAACATCACATTCAAGCGAATAAGCCCTCAACAAATTCCTGCAGCAGGTTGCCCGCCACCTGGATTCGATAGGCAGCGCTGGACCGTATGTCATCGATGGGGGCGACCTCGGCTTCGAGCGCCTTGCGGGCTTCCGCCAACAGCGCCGAACCGGCCCTCCCTCCGCACAGCACTTTTTCCGTTTGCCGCAGGCGTAAAGGAGTCACCGCCATACTGCCAATGGCCAGGCGCACATCCTCAACCTGTTGCCCGGCGACTTTGCCTAGACCTGCCAGGCAAAGCTTGGCAATCGCCTGTGCATTGCGCGTGCCAACTTTGCGCGAATACGACTGGTATTCGGCAAATTGCGGCCGCAGCGCAATCGCGCGAATAATTTCATCGGCCGCCAACAGGGTTTGCTTATAGCCGCTGTGGAATTCCACATAGGGCACCCGCCGCGTGCCCCGTGCCGAAGCCAGCAGAAGCTCCGCCTCGTAGACCATTAGGGCGGGAAGGGAATCGGCGGCGGGCGATGCATTCACAATGTTCCCGCCAAGCGTGCCCCGGTTCTGGTTGGCAATGCTGCCCGTCCACGAGGCCGCGCGTGCCAGCAAGGGAAACTCTCTCGCAATCACAGGATGGTTTCTCAAGTCGGTGTAGGTGCATCCTGCGCCAATGAGCACTTCAGAGGCGCTGCTTTCAATGCGGCGCAATTCCGGCAGTCCCCAGAGGCTTACCAGTTTGCGCGCGCCCAGCCTGCCCGCGCTGTATTGCACCATCAGTTCGGTGCCCCCGGCGATCGGCGTCCAGACTCCCGGCTCATTCCCGAGCAATTCCAGCACGGCCGCGAGTTGGCCCGGCGCGATCAGCTCGTATTCCGACGGACGGGCTCTCATTTCTGCGAAGCCGCTGCCTCCAGAACGGCGCTGAAGATCCGCGTATAACCAGTGCAGCGGCAAAGATTCCCGCCCAGCCCTTCGCGCACCTGATCCAAAGTGGGCGAAGGATGGCAGCGCAAAAGATGAACCGTTGCCATCACCATGCCCGGCGTACAAATGCCGCACTGCGCTCCACCGCACTTGAGAAACGCCTGTTGTACAGGGTGCAGAGCGCCCGCGGAGCCCAATCCTTCAATCGTGCATAACGTCGCGCCCTGTGCCTGCAGCACCGGCACCAGGCAGCTGTTCACCAGTTCGCCATTCATCAGCACAGAGCAGGAGCCGCATTCTCCCTCGCCGCATCCTTCCTTGGCGCCGGTCAGGCCAAGCTGATTGCGTAACACGTCGAGCAGGCGCTCCATGGGAAACGCCGATACCGTTTCTTGTACTCCGTTTACGGTAAGCGAAATCTTGCTCCGCGAAGCCATGGTGGGACTCATTGGCTTCCCTCTGCTGCGAGTGCAACCTCGAGCGGTTCAGGCGCCCGTTCCGCATGCGCGGTCAAGCCGCGAAAGATATCTTCCGGCAATAAAGGAATGGAATTAAATTCAACACCTGTTGCCTGCACGATGGCATTTAGGATTGCTGGCGCAGGGCCGTCCATGGGCAACTCACCAATCCCCTTGGCCCCGAATGCACCGTACTGGTAAGGCACTTCTTCGAAGTAGACGCGAATTGGCGGAAGGTCTTCCGCCGTGGGCATGATGTAGTTCGTCATCTGGTTGTTGATCATCCGCCCGTCTTTCCAGATCACTTTTTCATAGAGTGCGTAACCGATTGCCTGGGCGACTCCGCCTTCGATCTGGCCCCCGGCAAGAATCGGGTGCAGGACTTTGCCAATCTCCTGCAGGGCCACAAAATCATCAATGGTTACGCTGTAGGTCAACGTGTCGACTGTAACTTCCGCTACGTAGACCGCCCAGGCGTAGGCGGGATAGGCCTCGCCGCTGTAGGTCTCGTCATTCCAGAAGATATTGGGCGCGGCTTCGTAGCGGCTGTAGGATTTCAGCTCACCGAACTGCCGGCGATAAGCCTGGCAGGCGGCGAGAAACTCGGCGCGACCGCCGGAAGTTTCGAGCAACCCGCTGTCAATCAGCGTTTGCTTCATCTTGCAGGCCGCGCGCTGCACGATCCTGCCAATAATCATGGCTGTGCGCGAAGCTACCGTGGGTCCGCTGTTGGGAACAATGCTGGTATCGGGCGGCGCCATGCTGACATCGTCATAATCCAGGCCCAAAGTCTCGGCAGCAATCTGGCAAAGTACGGTGTTGGTTCCCTGGCCGAACTCAGTGCTCGACACCAACACTCTCACTCCGCCGGAAGTTGCTTCCACGCCCACCAGCGAATTCAGGTAGCGTTCTCCGGATCCCGTGAAACCGGAGCCATGGAGAAACGCGGCGATGCCCAGGCCTTTTTTTTGCCTGCTCTTCGGATTCTGCTCGGTGAACCGCCGCACCTTGGTGTGGTAATCCGTCAGCTCCAGCGCACGCTCGAGCATCTTGTGTATGACAATCGGATCCTGGATGACCTGATTGGTCGATGTGCTCATTCCCTGGCGCAGCAGGTTGCGTCTGCGAAATTCGTCGGGCTCCATGCCGATCTTCTTTGCCACTACATCCATATGGCGTTCCAGGGCGAACAGGCTTTGCGGAGCGCCAAATCCGCGGAACGCTCCATGCGGCGGCGTATTGGTCGCGTACGACTTGGCGGTGACGCGGATGTTGGGCCAGGCATAGGGGCCGCCCGCGTGGATGGTGCCTCGCGAAAGCACCGTGGAGGACAAGGTCGCGTACGCCCCGCCATCGGTGACGAACTCGATCTCAGCTGCCAAAAGCGTGCCATCTGCGCTGACCGCGGTGCGATGCCGGGTGCGCGAAGGATGCCGCTTCGTCGTCGCCGCCATGTCTTCCATGCGGTCGTAAATCATCTTGACTGGCCGCCCGGATTTCATGGCAAGCAGCGCAGCGTGCCCGGCCAATATCGAGGGGTATTCTTCCTTGCCGCCGAACGCGCCCCCCGTCTCGCTCTGGATCACGCGCACGTTTTCTGCCGCCAGGCCGGTCAGCGCTACCAGCGCCTTGTGCATGTAAAACGGGCACTGCATCGAACCCCAGACCGTCAGACTCCCGTCTGCGCCTGCCTGTGCGATCACACCGTTAGGTTCGATATACAGTTGCTCCTGGGCGCCCGTGTGGTACTCGCCTTCGACGATCCAGGCCGCATCTTTCCAGGCCCCATCCACATCGCCTTTTTCCATCCGGAAGCTCTTGAAAATGTTGTCCTGGCCCCAGACGATCACTTCGCGCCGCTCGCTCTCCTCAATCGTGTGCACCGAAGGCGAAGGCTTATAGGTGATGTTGACCGCGGCCACCGCCGCTGCCAGCGCATGGCGGTCAGCGTGAGCCAGCAGCAAAATCGGTTCCTCCGGATGATTGACGAATCCATCCGCGAGGCAAGGCTGGTCATCCATGATGAGCGCCACCAGGTTGCGGCCGCGAATGTCTTTGGCGGTTACGATCGTGAATTCATGCCACGGGATCCCTGCGCCAAAAGAAATCTCTTCCACGGCGCCCCGAGGAATGCTGCTGCGCACCGTGGCCCCGAAAATCATACCCGGCAGCGACAGGTCGTCGATGTAGCGAGCCTGGCCGGTTAGCTTGGCTACGCCCTCCTTGCGGGGAACCGAGACGCCGACGACGCGGGTTTGCAAGTGCTTCCTCCTCTCACAGGTAAGCTTTGATTCTAGTCTCGCGTCGATGCTCCATGCCCATCACCGTACCGGGAAAAGCGCCGTCCTCGTACACCACCGTGCCTCTCACCATCGTGGATCGCACCCTGCCCTGCAATTTCTCTCCAACGTAAGGAGATACAGGATGCCGGTAATACAAATCAGCGGCCGTCACGATAAATTCCGCGTCGGGGTCGAAGACCACCAGGTCAGCGTCGTATCCGGCGGCAACGGCTCCTTTGCGCTTCTCCAGGCCGGCCAGCTTCGCCGGCTGCGCGGACATGCAGCGTGCCAGGTCTTCAAGTGACAGATCGCGTTGCCGCATTTCCGTCCACACCACGGAAATAGCGACGCTAAGCCCGGCGATGCCTCCCCACGCCTGGCGAAAATCTCCTTCTTTCATGCCCGGAGGACAAGGCGAATGATCGGTCGCAATCAGATCGATTACGCCGCTGCGAAGACCTTGCCACAGCGCTTCGCGGTTGGCGCGCGAGCGGATCGGCGGAGCGCATTTGAAAATCGTGCCATCGGCGGGAATTGCTTCGGCGAAGAAATGCAGATAGTGCGGGCAGGTTTCGACCGTGACAGGCAAACCCTCAGCCCGCGCCTGGGCCAGTTCCTCGAGCGCCAGTGCCGTCGATAAGTGAACGATATGCAGAGGAAATGAGTACTTTCGGCATAGTGCGATCAGCATGCGGATGGCGGCGAGCTCTGCTTCATCGGGGCGCGAGCGCAGATAGGTTGCATATTGCCGCCAGTCCTCTGTATCTCGCGTGGGATGGAGATGCTCCGCAAGTTCCGCGTGCACCAGCAGCGGCAATCCCGTCGAGACCAGGGCAGGCATCGCTGCTTCGAGTTCCTGGGCGTTGATCATAGCGAAGCCTTCAATGCCGGGGTTGATGAGGAAACATTTGAAGCCCGCCACTCCCGCCTCTGCCAGCGACGCCAGGTGTTGCTGGTTGAAGCCGGTGAGTCCACCCCATGGGGCCCAATCCACGCGGCACTGGCCGGTGGCCGCCCTATGCTTGGCTTCGAGGGCGGCTACCGTGGTTGTTTCCGGCAGGCAATTCAACGGCATGTCCACGAGCGTGGTGTAGCCCCCAGCCGCGGCGGCGCGGGTTGCCGTGGCGAAGCCCTCCCATTCTGTTCGGCCAGGCTCGTTGATGTGTATATGCGAATCCACCAGGCCGGGAAGCAACACCAATTCGCCCAACGCATGCCTAACCGCGTCGCGCGGCACGTCGTCCGGCTCGCGGACCGCGGCAATACGTCCCTGCTCCACGATGACAGCGGCGGCACGCACGCCTTCGGGCGTAACCACGCGGCGGGATATAAACGCCTGTGTCATACTTCGGATATTCGTGCACCCCTGTGGAGAGCGCAAGTGCAAAGTGAGAACGATTTCATGCGGCTGGCCATCCAACTCGCCACGGAAAACGTGCGCAGCGGGGCAGGAGGCCCCTTTGGCGCCGTTGTGGTCAGGAACGGCGAAATCGTGGCCACGGGTGTCAATCGGGTTACTGCGGACAGCGATCCCACGGCTCACGCCGAAGTGAACGCCCTTCGCGAGGCGTGCCGCGCCCTGGCGAGCTTTCAGTTGCCCGGGTGTGTGCTTTACACGAGTTGCGAGCCTTGCCCCATGTGCCTGGGCGCGATTTACTGGTCGAGGCTGGACTCCGTCTACTTCGGTAACACCTGCCATGACGCCGCCGAAATCGGTTTCGATGACCACTTTATTTATGAGGAGCTTGCTGTGCCGCACCAGAAGCGCAAGCTACCGATGGTGCGTTTATTACCGGATCAGGCCATCGAGACCTTTCGCCTATGGCGCGAGCATCAGTCGAAAATCGCCTACTAAGCCTGACAGGAAATCCGGAGGAAGCCGAGGAATCTTCAGTTTTCCTAATCACCCACAAAATTGTCGTCTCGACCGAAGTGGAGAGATCTGCGGTTTGTTCGACCCGCCATTGAGACGCAAGCCTCCCCTTTGTCATTCCGAGCGAAGCCGAGGAATCTGCAGT
>JBARKD010000530.1:0-11863 GCA_049800615.1 Acidobacteriaceae bacterium
GGCGTCTCGCGTCATGAGGAAATAGATGGGGCGTTGAAATTCATGAGTCCAATCTTTCCGGGAACAGATGGCGCGCTTGTGGGTGTCGATTTGCACAATCGAGCCTGCCGGAATCATCGGGTCAAGAGTGAAGTCTCGTTTGCCGATGATTCCCCGGCGATAGGGCACTGCCGATTGGCTATCCTCGAAAGGTAAAAGGGTCGTTTCATCAGGCGGCTTAAGGGGAAAGGGCATATCCGGCAGCAAATATTTTGCCTGCTCCTCAAGCGGACCATCGGTCAGGATCATGGTCGCATTAGGAGTGGAAAGCTGCCTAAGAATGGGTTGGCTAGTACCGGGGTAGACAGATTGAATCAATTGTTCAGCCGGGATGTTGTATATATCAGCCAGGGCGATCAATTTATTGACAGTAAGTTCGTGTTCTTCACGTTCCAGACGGTCGAGCCAGCTGGCGGATACCTGATAAGACGGATTGCCACGTTCCTGAGCAAAGCGGAGACTACGTTCCTCTACCTCGCGCAGGGAAAGTTGCCATCGCCGGCGAATCGCGCGGAGCTTAGCGCCCATCCCTACCATAAGCGGACCTTTCCTGGAGCTGTCGCAGACCAGTTTCGAGAATAGATCACGTTAATAAGGGTACTTATTTGGGATGGGATGAGCAAACGGACGGGTTCGGCACTATCCGAAAACCGGTGCTTATCCACCAAACAATCAATAACGTGCCTTGCCACGACGATGCGTAAGGTCGGGCGGTTTATGGGTCTAACCGATTCCTGGCTTGATGAGGCACCGCATTCGCGAGCCTTCAGGCGCAGTGAACAGTTGTTGTGTAAGAGAAGTACCAAAGGTGTTTGGACGAGTCAAGGATTTTTCAAATATTTTTGCGACATGGTGAAATTCCAATGAATATCGATGTCGTAAAAGGACGCGACGCGGCGGCGAATGGCGCCGACCCTCGGCGCTCTCTCAGCAACAGCGCCTGAACTCTGTGCTCGAGCGGGCAATCATCTTGCCTTACAGGAGGTTCGCCGGGCTGCGACCGATTTTCAATTTCGTTTTTCTTGATCTTGAAGTTGACTGCCAAATTTCCGCCGAGTGAAGCTCGCTGCTCTTCGTTGTACCTGCTAACAATACTGAACTCGTACGTTCGAACAGCCTCCTCAACCGCCGACCAAGCTACAATACCTCGCGGGCTCCACGGTTAAAGTCTGACTCAGCGTTTTCCGTCTGGCGAGATAAATTTCAGCTAAAAAAAAGTTCATCGTCCAAGGCTGGCAAACGGCCGGTCTCCGACGCCTCGGCTTCCTGCTCCACTCGGTGATCCGGCGTGGGCACGCGCACGCCACGATCAACTGCGGAGACGGGCCAGGAGGTCCTGGGGGTGGACGGGCTTAGCCAGAATCTCAAACACATGACCCTGAACGCGGGCGCGATCGAGAAGATCTGCCGTGGCCGCCTGGCCGGAGAAAAGCAAAATTTTACAATTGGGCAGCATGCCGCGGATGGTGATCGCGGCATCGATGCCGTTCATATCGGTCATGATAACGTCCGAGATCAGCATATCCGGACGCATCGCGCGCGCAGCCTCCACGGCTTTCTCGCCGCTGTATACAGCGATGGCTTCAAACCCGCTCTGGTTTAGGATAATGGCCAGCGTGTCTGCGATCACTCGCTCGTCATCGGCTACCAGCACTTTGGGCTTCAGTTGTGAATTATTCATTTGCTCCTGACGGACGATTAAATCGTTCATGGGCTCAGCACTTTGCGATCGGCCGGGAAGATCCCGATTCGTGTTAAGGGCTGAGCCGGCCTTTGAAATCATATGCTTCCGTTTTGATGCGATCTTGCCAAACAGCGTTGCGAGCGCCGGGGGCGAGATTCCGGTACCGCGTTGCCTGTATAAGATAATTTCACCACAAATCCTCAGGTTGGACATTTTCTGATGGCTGAACCGATCATTCGTGCCCAGCAAGTTGAGAAGTATTACGCCCAACCCAGCGAAAACCGCATTCAGGTGATCGCGCCCACGGACTTATCGATTGTACCGGGAGAGATCGTTGCTTTGCTGGGCCCCTCGGGATCAGGTAAATCTACGTTGCTGCGCATGCTGGCAGGCCTCTCTTCGCCATCGGCGGGTGAGGTTTTCTGGCACGGCGAACGCATCATGCAGGCGGACCCTCATGTGGGCATCGTATTTCAAAGTTTTGCACTTTTTCCGTGGCTTACTGTGGTAGAGAACGTGGAAGCACCTCTGATTGCACGCGGAGTGGGCAGCGAAGCACGACGGGAACAGAGTCTCAAGATTCTGAACACGGTGGGACTGGATGGCTTCCAGGCTGCCTACCCAAAGGAGCTCTCCGGCGGTATGCGGCAGCGAGTGGGTTTTGCCCGCGCGCTTGTAGTGCAGCCGGAAGTTCTTTTCATGGATGAGCCGTTCTCCGCCCTGGACGTCCTGACGGCCGAGAACCTGCGCAGCGAACTGCTGGAACTATGGCACAAGAAGACCATTCCCACTCAGTCCATTTTTATTGTGACGCACAATATTGAGGAAGCACTGCTGCTGGCTGATCGCATTATCGTTTTGGGCCGTAATCCGGGGCACGTGAGGGTGGATTTCCCGGTGACATTAGCCCAGCCGCGCGAGCGCAAGAGCGCAGCTTTCACTCAGCTAGTGGATTACATCTATAAAGTCCTCACCCGGCCCGATGTAGCCCCCTCCGCTGTGCCGCAAAGCGTGGCTGTTCGGGATCAGCGCCAGATGCACTACCAGATGCTTCCTCACGCCCGGCCTGGAGGCATCGCTGGTCTATTGGAGTTGCTGATTGACTATAGCGGCCGAGCAGACATCTATCGCCTGGCAGACGACCTGGCATTTGAAATCGATGACTTGCTGCCAATTGTGGACGCGGCCCAGCTTTTGAAATTCCTTACAGTGGAGGAGGGGGATGCATCGATCACCCCTGAAGGACGGGCGTATGCAGAATCCGAAATCCTGCTGCAGAAGGAGCTCTTCCGTAAGGCGGCAGTGGAGAATGTACTGCTTCTGAGGCAGATCACCCGGGCGCTGGCGACAAAATCGGATCACACGGTTCCGGAGGAATTCTTCCTCGATATGCTCGACGAGCAATTCAGCTCAGACGAAACGATGCGACAGCTGGAAACGGCGATCAGCTGGGGCCGATACGCCGAGTTGTTCGATTTCGATGCGGCGCGCAGGCGATTCGTCCTGCCGCAAGAGGAAGAGGCGGCGGCAGAAGCAGTAGAAGAGGCAGAGGCAGAATGAGTGAGCCAAACGTGCGCTTCCGCACTCCTACCCTCTCACGCACCCAGGTTTTAGAAAGGACCTGGCCGTTTTTCCTCGATCTGAGCGTCGCCGCCTGTGGTCTGGCTCTATTTTACGGCGTACTACGCATTGCCCAGTATTGGCTCGGGCATCCAGTCCCCGCAGTTGAAATTTCCCCATCCGCAAAGATGCTCCCGCTGTATGCGTTTTATTCGATTGTGCGCATCTTTGTGGCGTACGTGCTGAGCCTAACGTTTGCGGTGGGGTATGGCTACATTGCCGCTTACAATCCGCGAGCGGAAGCCTTCATGATCGCAGCGCTGGATATATTGCAATCGATTCCGGTACTGAGCTTTCTGCCAGCTGTGATGCTGGCTATGATCTCATTAATTCCAGGGCACCAACTCGGCGTCGAGCTGGGTGCGATCCTGCTAATTTTCACCGGGCAGGTGTGGAACATGGCTTTCAGCTTTTACTCCTCGCTGAAAAGCCTGCCGCGAGAACTTCGGGAAGCTTGCCGGGTGTTTCGCTTCTCCGCATGGCAGCGTTTCTGGCAGTTGGAACTGCCGTACTCCGCCATCGGGCTGGTATGGAATTCGATGGTTTCGGTTGCAGGTGGATGGTTCTTCCTGATGGCGTGCGAAATGTTCGTGCTAGGGGACCGCGACTTTCGTCTGCCGGGGCTGGGATCTTATTTGCAGACGGCGGCAAGCACGGGTGATACCCACGCCATGGTTTGGGGATCCGTGACGATGATTCTGATCATTGTTGCCACCGATCTGCTGGTGTGGCGACCGGTCATTGCCTGGGCGGATAAATTCAAGTTCGAGCAGGGAGAGAGCACCAGCCGCAAGGCTTCGCCTATTCTCTACCTTCTGCAGAACTCTATCGCGTTGAACTGGCTTCACCGAGCGACCCTGGAACCTGCCGGCGAGTACCTCTATAAACGACTGGCAAGAAGGGAAAGCAACCTGAGGGCGCAGCCCATCCATGAAGCTCGCAAGGGTTCCAGGCTGGCAGCAATTTTATTTCTTGCCACAGGTGCGCTTCTCGTGAGTTTTGCCGCTTTCCGGGCCGTTGAGCTTCTACGGCACGTAACCGGACATGAATTGGTTGAGCTGTTAAAGGGGGCTGGGGCGACTTTCCTGCGTGTGAATGCCGCATTGCTGATCGCTTCAGCCTGGACCATACCCGCCGGAGTGGCCATCGGATTTCATCCCCGGCTGGCCAGGATTGCGCAGCCGCTGGCGCAGATTGCGGCATCGTACCCGGCCACGGCGATCTTTCCGATCCTGCTCATCGGGCTGGTTCGCTGGGGGGGCGGACTCGGGGTCGGATCGATTGCTCTCATGCTGCTGGGCACCCAGTGGTACATCCTGTTCAACGTGATTGCGGGAGCATCGGCGATTCCTTCCAACCTGAAGGAGGTTGCCCAGCTATATAAGTTCTCGTACCGGCAGCGATGGACTACGGTCATTCTGCCCGGGATTTTTCCCTACCTGGTGACCGGGCTAGTGACCGCCTCAGGTGGCGCCTGGAACGCAAGTATCGTGGCGGAGTACTTCCACCTGAAGGATCAAACGCTGTCCACTTTAGGTCTAGGCGCGGAGATTAGCGCGGCGAGCGATCATGGTCAGTTCGCCATCTTACTGCTGGCAACCATCATCATGTCGCTGATGGTTGTAACGGTCAATCGTCTGGTATGGCGTCCGATGTTTCGGCTAGCCGAGAACAAATTCCGACTAGATACGTAGGCCGGGCAACTCGGCAAAATGGGCCGCATCTTTCTCCGCATGGCGAAAGCACCCAAAAACCCGGAACCCGAGCGCAAAGAGAAAAGCCAGCACGATCGCGCGCCCTATCAGAAAGATGCGGACCGCGACGCGGTCAAGAGCGCCGAACAGACGAAGGACGTACCCACGCAGCATGGTGCTGTCAAATAGGCGGCTGCGCGTACTCCTCGTCGGTTACATGCTCGAACCACTCCACTTCTTTGCCGTCCATGCCGGTTTCCTGAAGAGCGAGGTGGGTCATGGTTCGTCCAGGGGCAGCGCCATGCCAGTGACGCTCCCCGGGCTCGATCCACACTGTATCTCCGGGACGAATGAGGCGGGGCGGTTTGCCGGCCAATTGCACTAAGCCAAGACCATCCAGGACATGCAGAGTCTGCCCGACGGGATGGGTATGCCACGCAGTGCGACTGTCAGCCGCAAACCAAACCCGGAGCGCGTGCAGGCGCGAGGGGGGAGTGACGGGTTTGATTTCATTGACCCAGACCGTGCCGGTAAACCAGGAGCCGGGACCCTGACCGGAGGTATGTTGATCGGCGGGAAGGACCTTCATGGTTTCATTCTAGCTTGGCTCTGTGCAGTCTTAATTGCGCTCGTTCTCTACAAGTTTGAATACGCTCTTCGAGAGGCAGGGCTGAGTTCGGCAGCATGCAAAGATGCGGCCGTGAGACACCGGGTAGTTGTCAGATCGGGCAGCGACAGGAAGGATTTATCTGGAGGCGGCGTGGGCGGCGTGATAAACAATCTGGACACCGATAGTCAAAAGCCACAGGGAGAGGGCAAAGCGCAGCTGGCGGTTGGGAATGCGGGGGGCAATTCCGCTGCCTGCAAGCGCGCCCAAGACACCTCCGATACCGAGTTTCCACAGCAGGGCGGCGTCGTAGCTTCCGCCTATCATGTGGACGCCGGTGCCTACGAGGGAGAGGGCGAGGCCGAAGGTCAGGTCGGTGCCCACCACCTGGGATGCACTCAAAGAAGTCAGGCTCAGCAGTGCCACGGTGCCCAAGGCGCCTGCTCCTGAGGAGGAAAATCCTACCTCCGCAGCGATTGGGAAGGTAATAAACCCGATCCAGCGTGGGCGCTCCTTCACGGGGCGAACGATTGCATCAGGACGGAAATGACGAACGATCTGCCAGCCGGAGGTGAAGATGATGATGGCTCCGAGCACGATGTACAACAGAGACTTGGGACCGTAATGGGCAACATGGCGAAAGAAGAGAGAACCGACGATGACACCCGGGATACCGCCAATCAGCATCCAGAGGAGAATGCGATAAGAGACCTGCTTGCGGAAGATCTGAACGGGCACCACGATCAGTTTGACGACCGCGGCGTAAGCCAGAGCCGTGCTGACCGCGATCTCCACAGGCACGTGCAAAAAAACTATCAATAGCGGTGCTGTGACCACGCCTGCCCCGACGCCGGTGAGCGCGATGACCACTGCTATCGAAAACCCTATCACCAGCTCAAGCATGACGACCCTGTCTAGTTCGGCTGTACGTGAATACCACATTCCTGCTTGCGACCACCCCAGCGGCCGGAGCGGGGATCATTGGGATCGAAGGGCAAGCTGGTACAAGGCTCGCATCCAATGCTGGTGTAGCCTTTTTCGTAGAGGGACAGCAGTGGAATGCTATGGCGTTCGGCATAATGCCACACGTCGCGAGCGGACCACTCAGCCAGTGGGCTGACTTTTTGCAACTGTCTGCCGGTGGGCAGAGTAAACCGGTCGGACGCCTGCAGATTGGCGCGCGACTTCGCCTGTTCGCGGCGCATCCCGGTGAACCACAGACCATAAGGCTCGAGCGCCGCGAACAGCGGACCGACCTTGCGCATGCCGCAGCAACGATCGGGAGCAGTCTGGTTGAGAATACCGAATTGCGATTCCTGTTCGGCAACCGTGAGCTCAGGCAGCACGTTGACCAGGTTCAAATTCCACTCCCGAGCCAGCCGATCGCGATATTCGTAGGTCTCGGCGAAGTGGTAACCGGTGTCTAGAAAAATCACGGGCACATTGGGAAGGTCTTCCCGCACCATCTGCAGCACTACCATGTCCTCGGCCTGAAAGCTGCTGGTGACACACGCATCTTCCGGGCGAAAGGCCGCTATCTGCTGGTGTATCAGGCCCCGAGCTTCCGCTTCCCGGCTCATAGCTCACCCCCGTAGAGCGTTTGCAGGATAAGGTCAACCGCTCTCGTGTGATTTTCAGGCAAGGCTGCCAAGGGCGCGAAGGCGTAAGAATCACGAGAAATCGAAACCTCGCTCTCCGAATCCGGGGACTCAATGAGAACCACGACTCCTATTTGTAATAGTTTCTGAACTAGATCGCGATTGGCTTTTCGGACGCGAACGACGTTTACATCGGCCTCGATCAGGCGAGTCTCGAGCGAGCGCAGCAATTCCGGATCTTTCGCTGCGACTGCGGCCACCGGCCTGTTATGCGGAGCTTGCTCGCCCTCACGGCGGTCGACGATGTCGCGGACCATGCCGGCTGCCACTGTCGCATGCGAGATGGGATCGATCAGGATGAAGCTACCGGTGGCGCGATGCGTATTGTATGTGTCCAGAAACAGCGGACGCGTAGTTTTGATCTCAACCTCACCGATGCTGTTCAGCTCCAGCGTGGGGACTGGTTCAGCATCAAGGGTCTGCATGTTTATCCGATGCAGAACAGCCATCACCCTCGACTTGACGGTCTGTGAGGTGTGCTTCAGCAGATAGGTTCTGAGCGGATCGAGAGGCTGGGAATCCATCCACACCAGATCGGCGAGAAAGTTGGCCGCGACAATTGGCGGCTGGTGCGCGGCGGCGAGCATGTCTCCGCGGCTAATGTCGAGCTCATCCTCGAGGGTCAAGGCAATCGACATAGGAGCCAGGGCCCGCTCCAGATCGCCTTCAAAGGTGGTGATGCTTTTGACCCGGCTGGTTCGGCCAGAGGGAAGAGCGATCACACGATCACCCGGCCATACGGAGCCTGAAGCAATCTGGCCGGCGAAGCCGCGGTAATCCTGATCAGGGCGAATGACACGCTGAACAGGAAGACGGAAAGGTGCAGCGGCCAAGTCACGGCCGATGGGTACGGTTTCGAGGTATTCCAGCAACGTGGGCCCTTCATACCACGGCATGTTCGTGCTGCGCTCGACGACATTGTCACCATGCAAAGCGCTGACGGGAACAGAGAACAAACCGCTGATACCCAGCCTGACGGCCAGATTATTCAGTTCCTGTGCCAGATCCGAGTAGGTCTTGCTGGAATAGCCGACCAGATCCATTTTGTTGACGGCGGCCACGATATTACGAATACCGAGGAGAGAAGCAATGTAAGCGTGGCGGCGCGATTGAAGCAAAATGCCCTTGCGGGCATCGACCAAAATGATGGCGACGTCCGCGGTAGACGCGCCGGTAGCCATGTTGCGGGTGTACTGCTCGTGTCCCGGGGTGTCGGCGATGATGAATTTGCGATGGGTGGTAGAAAAGTAGCGATAAGCAACATCAATGGTGATGCCCTGCTCCCGCTCCGCGCGCAATCCATCGGTGAGCTGGGCGAAGTCGATGGCGGCGGCGGCGCTACCGGAGGGTGTTTTGGTTACGGCGCGGACGTGATCTTCGTAGACATTTTGTGAGTCATAGAGGAGCCGGCCAATGAGCGTGGATTTTCCGTCATCGACACTGCCCGCGGTGCTGAAGCGCACCAGATCTTTCGACTGCTCGGCAGCGAGAAAATCCTCCATGGAAAACATTTCCAAGTCAGGACCGATTCCGGAAACGGGGGAAAGCGGCATTTAGAAGTAGCCCTCCCGCTTCTTGAGTTCCATCGAGCCATCCTGATCGTGGTCGATGACGCGGTTGGCACGCTCAGACGAGCGGAATGCAACCAACTCCGCGATGATTTTGGGAATGGTATCGGCCTCGGAGCGGATGGCTCCGGTGCAGGGGCTGCATCCAAGCGAACGCAGGCGGCACTTGACCCACTGCTCTTCTCCCGGCAGGCCCTTCACGAATGACTGCTCTACGGGGATAAGACTGTCGCCGCGAACCAGCACGCGGCGCTGCTGGGCAAAATAAAGCGGGACGACAGGAATGTTCTCCTGGTGAATGTAGTGCCACACATCGAGTTCGGTCCAGTTGGACAAGGGAAAAACGCGGATACTTTCACCGGGATTGACGCGGGAATTGTAGAGATTCCACAACTCGGGGCGCTGATTCTTGGGATCCCACTGGCCGGCGCTGTCACGGAAAGAGAAGATGCGCTCCTTGGCACGAGATTTCTCTTCATCGCGGCGGGCTCCACCAAAAGCGGCGTCAAAGCCATGAGCACGCAAACCGTCGAGCAGCGCGGTGGTCTTAAGGAGCCCGCAGCAACGTTTTGTGCCGAGGTCAACCGGATTGGCTCCGTCAGCGATCGCGGCTTCATTTCGCCAGACCAACAGCCTGACCCCAAGCTGACGGGTGTAGTCATCGCGAAACGTAATCATCTCGCGGAATTTGTATCCGGTATCAACATGCAGCAGCGGAAAAGGGATTGGGCCAGGGAAGAAAGCCTTTTGCGCCAGCCGCAACATGACGGAGGAGTCTTTGCCGATGGAGTAAAGCATTACCGGTTTCTCGAACTCGGCCGCGACCTCGCGAAAGATGTGAATGGCTTCCGCCTCTAACATCCGCAAGTGGCTAAGTTTCGGCGCGGCACCGACCTGAGTCGATTCTGTTTCCAAGGTTGGCAATCTGGCTCCTATGGGTTTTTCGGCAAATAAAAAAGCCGCCTACCAACGAGTGGCAGCGGCTGTGATTACCTGGCTGAGTTGTGCGAAGCTAGTAGGGATTACCTACTTCTCTGCTAAAGGAACTCACACCCGCTATTGTGCGATGACGGGGACAACACCTGTCACAGCAACAACAGCCAGCGGTTGAGTGCAGACTCAGCATTGATTTCAATATCTTCCCGGCCCAGCCTTTTGTCAAGTAAAGGGCCCCCCGGCAGAACTCCCGGGAGTAACGAATTCCCACTCACGTATAAAGATTCAGAGGAGCACCTGAAAGACGCATGAAATGCATACAGGTCGGCCTAGTCGGCTTTGGATTCGCGGGACGTATCTTTCAGGCAAGTTCAATCCAAGCAATCGAGGGTCTGGAACTAGCCGCGATCGTTCAGAGGAATGGCTCGGAGGCGGCGGCCGCGTTTCCCAGGGTAAAGATCGTGCGCTCGGTAGAGGAACTACTGCAGAACCCGGAGATCCGCTTGATCGTAGTGGCGACTCCCAACGCCTCCCATTTGCCTATTGCGCAGCAGTGCCTGCTGGCGGATCGCGATGTGGTCATAGATAAGCCTTTCGCGTTGTCGTCGGCCGAGGCGGCGGAACTCATCGAACTGGCCCGTTCACACCGGCGGCTGCTGAGCGTATTTCAGAATCGCCGCTGGGACTGGCGACTTTCTCACAGTGCGGAAATTGCTGGAGAGCGACCGACTCGGACGCCTGGTGATGTTCGAATCCCACTATGACCGTTTCCGGCAGCAACCGAGACTGCACGCCTGGAGGGAGGACGGATCACCGGGCGGAGGCGTGCTATTCGATTTGGGATCGCATCTGGTGGATCAGGCGCTGGTTTTGTTTGGGGTACCTGCGACGGTCTGGGCCAGCGTGCGAGCGGAAAGGGAGGGGGCGCGGAGCGATGACTCCTTTGATTTGCATCTGCACTATCCTTTGGCGGAGCACGGGGTTTCCAAGACGATCGCCGGAGCAGCACCGTCGGGATTGAGCGTTTGGTTGCGGGCGACCTGCCTGGCCCGCTCTCCTGGAGCCCGCTTTACGTTGAACGGTACACAAGGGACGTTTCGCAAGTTCGGCACGGATTGCCAGGAAGCGCATCTTTTGGCAGGCGACCTGTTTTCTTCGCGGCCCTGGGGAGTGGAGGGTGCGGAGAACTGGGGCACCCTTACTGTTGATGAAGCCGGAGAGGCGATAGGCGAACGCGTTCCTACAGAGCGCGGGGACTACCGTGGTTACTATATGAATGTACGCGATGCGCTGCACGGAAACGCGGCACTGGAAGTGACTCCGGTGCAAGCATGGAAAACCCTCCGGGTTCTGGAAATGGCGGCGCAAAGCAGCCATACCGGGAACACCGTTAACTGCGCCTGGACAGCCGAACCCTAGCTATCCGCTTGCCGTTCTACCTACTGTTGCGGGCCGTTGGCGGGCTGATGCTTGTTCGTGACCTTGTCCACGCCATCCCGGGTAGTTTTGGCTGTATCGTGATAAGCGGTTTTGGTTCCCTGTGCAGTCTTGTGATACCCGGTCTCGGTGCCGGACTTGGCCTTGTCGTATCCCTTTTGCGTAGTGGACGCCGTCTTGTGATAACCCGTTTGGGTGCCGGACTTGGCCTTGTCGTATCCCTTTTGGGTGGTGGACGCCGTCTTGTGATAGGCGGTTTTAGTTCCCTGGCTGACGCCATGTGCAGTGTTGGTGGCGGCGTGCTTGGTGTCTGAGCCCGCATTTTTCATGTCCTGTTTAGCTCCAGAATCGCTGGATTGGGCGAGAGCAACAGGAAGACAGGCCGTTAGGACGGCGGTAAGGGTCAAAGAAGCGAGACGAGCGATGTTCATAAGGTTTCCTTACAGTGTGGTGATGACGCCAAGTGAGGGACTATCTGCGTCAGTTGACTAAGACCGAATCTTTGAAAAAGGATCCGTAGCCGAGAGAGAAACTGCAGGTCCCTCCACATCGCTACCCCGGATTTCCTGTTGAGGTTGGCGGCGTTGGCGCCTTTCATTAACGGAAAGGCGCACACGTGG
>JBARKD010000531.1:0-5003 GCA_049800615.1 Acidobacteriaceae bacterium
ACCCGCTGGCCTTCCTCGACGGGCAGGTCGACGATGCGTCCTTGCACTTTGAAGCTGACCAGGCTCTCGTGCGCTTCGATGTTGCCAGAGAGAGTAAGCTGATTTTGAGGCTCCGTTTTCCTGGTAAGACGCGGATAAAGATACACGCCAGCGGCGATTGCCGCGGCTAGCAGGATCAAGATTGGTAGACGTCGTTTCATGGCCTCAACCCTCGAGGGCGTGAACCTGGATCATGTGAACATGGATCATCGCCCGGTCGACAGATCTTTTACGGACTTGGCAGTTACTCTCCAATGGTCTTCGTTTCTGCCAAGGCTGCTGCGAGCCCAAACTTCGCGTCGGTGTGGCTGGAGACGGCAAGAATGTAATTCTCCTGGGCGCGTGCCAGTTGGTCCTGGGCGGTGATCACCTCGACATTATTCGTCGTTCCCGACTGGAAACGATCCTGCGCGAGTTCGAGTTCCCGCTGCGCGAGACCTTGCCCTTCCTTGGCAACGGCCACCTGCTCGGCAGAAGACTGGATATTCAGCAGCGCCTCACGAATCTCCTCTTCAATGCCGCGCCGCATATCGGCGATCTGATAATCGATGCGTTTCAGTTGGCTGGCGAGTTGCTGCGCCTGGCCGCTGCGATCGCGATCAAACACGGTAATATCGATCTGGGCTTGAACGAGGCCTACTCCCTGGAAGTCTCCGAGGTTGCGGCCAAGCTCGCCATAGCCCCCGAAAATGCTGAACTTAGGATAGTAGCGAGCATGGTTGGCACGTTGTTGCTCAACCACGGCCTGGCGCTGGCTGGCAAGTGCCAGATAGTCAGGGCGCGCGAGAAGTGCCGCCGGCACCAGACTCTGGGCTTGGAGTTCGGGCAAGGGACGATAGCGGAGTGGGTCGGCGAGCTCCAAAGGGGTGCCCGGACTCATGCCGAGGTTGCGTGCCAGAGCGAGCACCGACTGTTTGTATTGATTCTGCGCGGCCAGCAGAGCCTGCTTGTCATTCGCCAGTTGCACTTGCGCACGCAGCACGTCCACGCCGGTCGCGGTTCCGGCGTCGTGCTTGTCTTTGGCCAGTTTGTACAAGGCATCCGAGTTGGTAACCCGCGATTGGGCGGCGTCGATGCGCGCCGCGGCGGATTGGCTCTTCAGATAGAGATCGGCAACGGCAAGGATGACGAGATCACACGCACCTTCATAACCCAATTTGGCGGCATCAACGATGTGTTCGCTGGCCTTCCATTGGCGATAGCTTTGCACGTCAACCAGGTTCTGCTGGGCACCGAAGTGAAAATCGTAATTGGAAAACGGTCCGGTGACTTCGGGCAAGGCTACTACCGCAAGCCCGGTAAGCCCGAAGGCGTCCAGGGAAATTCTCTGCAGGTTCGCGTAGGTTTCTGCCACCACATGTGGAAGCAGAGCAGATTTGTAGCGCGTGCGGACGCCTTCGGCTTCATTGACCTGAGTATTGGCGACGAGCACACCAACGTTGTTCTCCAACCCTTGCCGAACCGCTTCACGCAACGTGAGGCGGTAGGGCGCCGGTCCCTGGCCAGAGCTGGTCGCCGCGCTGATCAGGCTTGCCAGCGACAGCATGACGATAGTTCGGAGATTGCGTTTCATCGCTTTTGCCCCTGTCTCGAGGCGGCAATTGCCCTCCAAAAGTGTTGAAAGCTTTCTTCGGCCCAAGCTTCGAGCGCAGGCTGGCCCTCAAGCGACCAAAGCAGAAGGGTTCCCATAAACGCTTGCTGAATATGAAGCGCAACCTTCTCTTTCTTGAGGCGAGCGTCGATCTCTCTGCGTTTTTGCCCCGCCGCTACGATTTGAGCCAGCATCTTGCGGCCTTCGGACGCCAGGTTGTGAGCCATAAGACGGCGCACTCCCTCGCTTGCGAGAAAGGAAGAAAGCAGCGCGCGGGCGAGGTCGGGACTGCGCCCGGGTTCCTCAGCGGAGCCAAGAAAAAGATGATGCAACACCGAGCAAATCGTCTGTTCGCCGGCGTCGGCCATTGTCAGAGCTTCTTTCACCTTCCCTAGCTGGATTTCGGCCATCACTCCCAATACTTGATCCTTGCTCTCGAAATAGTTGAAGAACGTGCCCTTACCGACATCCGCGGCTTCGGTGATGTCTTCCACCGTGACATTGGGGTAGCCGCGCTCGGCAAAAAGCTGAAGCGCGCAACGGAAGAGGCGCACCCGAGTTTCGGCGCCATGACGCTGGCGGCGTCCCATGCCCTGCAAGTGCGGCAGATTCTCAGAGGCGAGAGCTTCGATGAGTGCGGCGGAGCCAGATGCATGACCTTTAGTCATTAATGACCTATGCTCATATACGACTAGCAGTCATGACTATCACGCGCAAGCGGCGAATTGTCAAGATTCGCGATAAAGATGTTTTTTACGCTGCTCGCCTGCTCGTGGGTTGCCTTCAAAGTTGACTCTCCATCTCTCGTCACTTCGAGGTGATCGATAAGGGGCTAAAATTGAACACACGGAAATCGATAGGAGAAGTTTCGCAGATGCGTGCAGTCGCGATAAAGAAGGGTCAGAGCCGAGAGAAAGCAATGGGTCTCCAAGAAATGGGCACTCTGCGGTGTGATGGTTGTGGCGAGGAGTTCGTTGTCAATCACGACCCAGCTTTGGTTGATAAGCGGCTCGCTGAAAAACAGGCTAGTTGGCTCGAAAGGGTTCTTGCGGACGATCACCAATGCGATAAGAAGCATCCCGACCGAATCGAATTGCCAAACTGAACCCGAGTAATCTTGGGTGCGAACTTCCTCCCAGGATGCCCTTTACAATGAAATATGCACCTATGGTAGGGGTCGTCTCCGAATCAACTGCTTCCATTCGGTGATGCGGATCAGGCCCTCTCATGAACCGGTAGATGGAGAGGTCAATTAGGACGATTGGCAAACTGATCGTGGTGGGAGTGGTTATCTTCGCGGTGCGGCAGGTGGTGCGACCCAGCATTCCGGTTAAGCCGGCGACCGCCGAGCTGCAGGCACCACCTGATGTCAAGTACGTCCTGGAAAAAGATTGCTATAGCTGCCACTCGGACCAACGTCGGCTCGCGTGGTTCGACCAGATCGTACCGGCATACTGGCTGGTGCGGCGCGACATCCTAATCGCACGTGAGCACCTCAACTTCTCGTCACTGGGCTCCAAGCCCCCGCCGTACAGAAGGCGACGCTCTACGAGGCTGTGAACATGATCCAGCTTGGCGCGATGCCGCTGCCGAGCTTCCTCAAGCTGCATCCGGAGGCGAACGTGACACCCCAAGAGCTAGCAACATTGAAGCGGTATCTGGCTCCGTGGACGGCTGTGCTGAGCCCGATCGGCGACGCGCAGCAACGTAACAGCGGGAAGACTGACACGGGGCCGTCAGAAATGGTTCCCCCCGGAATTCCAGCGCGTGTTTCTCTGGAGGCGGTGAATCCGGAGTTCAACGGATTCCCGTTCGACCCGGCCTTCGGAAGCTGGAAGCCTATCAGCACCACCGACCGCGGGGACAACAATACCTTCCGGCTCATCCTTGGAAATGACGTGGCCCTAAAGGCGGCGCAAACAGGCAACACCTCGCCGTGGCCGGACGGCGCGCGTTTTGCAAAAATTGCCTGGCAGCAGCAACCCGGCCCTGATGGTCTGGTGCACCCTGGCAAGTTCGTGCAGGTAGAGCTGATGTTGAAAGACGCGCAGCGTTACAAAGACACCGAGGACTGGGGCTGGGGACGCTGGCGCGGCATGGACCTGACGCCCTATGGCAAGGACGCGGACTTCGTGAATGAGTGCACAGGCTGCCACCGGCCGCTGTCCGGCAACGACTACGTCTATACGCTGCCAATCTCAGTGGTGAAGATCGATCGCGAGGAAGTTGTGAATAACGCCGCCGCGCTTCCCGCGAACCTGCCCTATCAGCCGCGGAACTGGAGCGCCATCACGATGTACGTCGACCCTAAGACCCACACGATGGCAACGCTCTACGGCAACGACGCAGCCATGCGAGCCGCGCTGGCACGCCAAGCCGCTCCGGCGGGTGCGGTGCTGGCGCTCGTCACTTGGGTGCAGCGGGACGACCCGCATTGGTTCGGCGGACGTATTCCGAATACGCCACAGTCGGTGGAGTTCGTGCAGGTAGCAGCCGCGGGGCAGACAAGCAACTACCGGCGCTTCACAGGCCCAGGGCTTATCGAGGATTACGGCGCAGCCAGCACGGCACCACAAAGACGAGCTTCGTGCTGGGTCTCCCGCCGGCAACCCTGCCATAATACGAGAAGCAATGCCCGGCGTCCGTTCTTAAGACGACCGGCTGACCGGCAATCCCTTCGCGGATCTTTGCGAATCTGGCAGGCTGGCCGCGAAATGAGGCTGTACGTACTAACCCATCGAAGAGATCTGCTCCGCGCCGTAGAATAGCTCGGACTGAGGGATCACCATTCTGTGCAAAATCTTGGGCATGCGCGCCCGAGTCCATGACTGCTAAAACCTACCCCGACCCTAAGCCTTTTCGCGAGAAAGCGAGGCTCGTTATTTTGGACCTTGACTGCTTTCTCTACCCTTACAACAAGACATACCGAAACGCCGTCCTGCGGGCTTGGCGAGAGATCGAAAAGGAATACGGCATTCCCATATTCCGGAGGAAAATAGCGCAAAATTTGATTGAAGAGGCTAAGGAAGAAGCGAACAAGAATCCAGATGACGCATTATGCCGGTATATCAGCAAGCTGGCGGGAAGCCTGGAAAGCAAGGGCCTCCCTGGCGCCTCCGTGATCGGCATGCTGGAAGTCTATTATCGTAGCCGGAAGGCAGTGCGCTCGGGCGAGGAGGAAGAAGACATTCGGCCTGATCGGGCCCTTGGCCCGCCTTACAAAGACATGATCGCCATGGCTTTTAATCTGAGGCTGCTTCAGAACCGTAAGAGCGGAAAAAAAGCAATACTCACGAGCGACCAACTGCAGGAAAAAATCGTGGAAGGAGACAAGGGGATTACACGGCTGTGACATAGGCATATGGGCACCGGG
>JBARKD010000532.1:0-9904 GCA_049800615.1 Acidobacteriaceae bacterium
ATTCGCAACAACGGTAATCGATCTTATGAAGCCGATGGAGATGTGGGCTGCAGGCCCATTCGACTATCTACACTATTATGTATCGCGCGATCTGCTGGACAGAGTTGCAGCAGACAACAGGATTGCACCAGCTGATTCGTTTCGGATGGTGTTTTTTGAAAGGGACCTTGTCGTCGCTCAATTGACCAAGACCATCCTCAGTCAGGTGCGCAACCGTGAACCGCTCAACATGCTTGCATTGGAAGATGTCTCACTTCTGGCGAGCACACATCTTCTGCAACACTATGGAAACGGTAAGGGCAATCTCCGGGCACAGCCGAGCCTAGAGAGCTGGCAAAAGATTCGCTCCGAGGAGATGTTGCGTGCGCATCTTGAAGGCGAGATCAGAATTGCGGACCTTGCAACCGCCTGTCAGCTCTCCCCGAGTCACTTCTCGCGTTGCTTTCGCCAGAGCTTTGGCACTTCAGTTCATCAATGGCTCATCAAGCTTCGAATCGACACGGCGAAGAATCTGCTTCGCGAACCCGAACTGAGTCTGGCAGAGGTAGGATTTCGGTCGGGATTCTGCGATCAGGCTGCCTTCACACGCGTATTTGCCACGCTCGAAGGGACAACGCCGTTTCGCTGGCGCAAACTGAACGGTCGTGGCGCGATTGCTACCGACCTTCTTGTCCCTGGTGAACCGGTCCCTCTCTAATCGCTTCTACCGAAGCGACGATCCGCTTCACCGAGAACTGTGCTTTTCTGTCCGCGTCCGGGTCCCGAAGAGAATGGCTGGAGACATGGTGACTCAGATAGATCCCGAGCAAGTCCCACGCCAGCTGGGCGACGTCGGTATCCTGCAATAAGTGTCGCTTGTCGATCGCATCACGGATCAACATAATGAGGGTCTGCCGCCAGACGGATTCCGCCGCAGCGGCAGCCTCTCGAACAGGTCCCGGCAAGAAACTCAATTCAACAATGGCTTGAGCGATCGGACAACTGCCCGGCAGTCCTGCCCTCCTCGTCCATCCAATCCATACATTTAGGTAGCGAATCAGCGACGGCAACCCGCCTCCAACGCCAGTGTCGACACCGAGGCAGGTACGGCTCCAAAGGTCCAATGCAACATCGAGAATGGACCGCTTTAGGTCGCCCAAATGCGGAAAATGCGCGACAACACCACCCTTTGACATGCTCGCGCGTCTGGCAACGGAGCCAAAGGTGATCCTGCAGAGCCCCTCTGCGCTTGCCAAATCAAGCCCCACCCGAAGGATGCGGGTTCTAGTTACTTGACCAGACACGGATCGTCCTCTATTTGTCCTCTACAAAAGCTCTTCTCATTCCCGACGAGGTAAAGCTACGCCGCCGGGCGACTGCGAGAGAGGTATGGTACGCGGTACTCCATCTTGGAAGATTGCCGATATCGGTCCTATTTGTCGATTCGGACTCAGTTTTCGAGTCCAAACGAAGCCGATTAATCAGTGAAAGGACCATAAATCCTGCTCAGTGCCCAGCATTTCTGGGAGCTATCTCATTCAACCACGGTCATTTTGTACAAGAATGACCGTTCTTTTTGGCGCTACGCTACTCTCCGACGCAATCCGACGTTCGAATCGTTCCCTGTCATTCGACCCTCAGACAAATCGCTTGCCGCAACAGAGCCATCCATGACGACATCATCGAACTCGGCAAACGCTTACGGTGCGCAGATGGCGAAGTATTTCACCATGAACCAACCGCCCCATGTTGCCATCGATTCTGCAGTTTCCGTCGTCCGGCCGCAACTGGCGATGACCCGGCTAATTGCGCGGAGCGGCATCCCGGAACGAACTACGTCCATCCCATCAGAAAAGGCCTACGTTGTCTCGCTTCATCTTAATCATGCGAATTCCGGTGAATGGGAGCTTTGGACCGATGACAAGTACACAAAGACGGGGGCATGGCCAGTGGGCGGAATCGCAATGTGCGACCTGGAGTCAAATTCGAGTATTCGAAATCCGGGCTCGATCGATTGGATTCACTACCATGTTCCGCGTGCAACCTTGGATTCCCTTTCGGACGATGCCGGAGTGCCTAGAGCTAAGCGTCTCTACTGCGTTTATGGAACCCCCGACCCCACACTTCATCACCTGACGCAAATGATTTTGCCATACCTAAATAGACCGGAGATGTTCTCTCAGCTGTTCATGGATTCTTTCACCTTGATGATTTGTTCGCACCTTGTCGGGCGGTATGCTCAAACCCACGAAGCCATGCCGCAATTCAAGGGTGGTCTTGCACCCTGGCAACGACGCCGCGTTGTGGATTTATTCCATGAGCACTTGGATGGCGAGTTAAAACTGGAAACTCTCGCCGATGAATGTGGGATTTCAGTCAGCCATTTCGCACGATCATTCAGGAGATCGTTTGGTACCTCCGCACATCGCTACCTGATTTTGAAGCGCGTTGAGATCGCCAAGGTTCTTTTGTCTGAAACGAATAACTCGTTGGCGGAAGTTGCCGCGCAGACTGGATTTTCCGATCAAGCAGCGTTTACCCGGGCGTTTGCAAATGTGGTCGGTGCGACTCCGGCAAAGTGGAGGCGTGAACACTCACGTCGCGGGATTTTTGTCGAAGTACCCAAACTTCAAGTCCCTCAACCACAGGAATAGATCCCATCCTCAAGTTTAGCGATCCGGGGGGTGTTGCTCGGAATCATCTCTGGACGCAATATCGTCGCGAGTTTGAGATTCGGTTAGAGTTCCGCATTGAACTCTAGCCTGCCCTAGAACTTGTCTCATATATGGGTCTGGGGCTTCTGGTTGGACCCTGAGCCCCGCTTCGAGGGCGGGTCTCATGCGCGGCCTCTCCGGAATCTGTCTATTTATGAGACCAGTTCTCGTCTTTTCGCCCGCCTTCACTCCGCATTTGAGCAGGAATCGACAAAAGTGGCTCTTGTTTTCAAGAGTACGTGCTCGATCCCGACTATGGTTGGTCGCAGGTCCAAGGTTCGATACACGACTCGCAGAAGCTCAACTAGAGAGGAAAAATGATCATGACACAGCATATTAAGAATGTAGTTCTGGTACATGGAGCTTTCGCGGATGGCTCCGGCTGGAAAAGGGTCGCCGACATCCTCAAGAACGATGGCTACAAGGTGTCGGTGGCGCAGCCCCCCGAGACTTCGTACGCCGACGACCAAAAGTACACGAAGGCCGCAATCGACGCCATGGGCGGTCCAGTGGTTCTGGTCGGCCATAGCTACGGCGGGTCCATCATCACCGAGGCGGGCAATCATCCAAAAGTTGTGGCACTTGTCTATATCGCCGCGTTTGCTCTCGATGAAGGTGAGAGCTGTGCGTCGATCGAACAGGCCCTGCCGCAAGCGTCCACGGCGTTCAAAGCGGACAGCAACGGGCTCTGGTGGATAGACGAGCCGCATTTCGTGGCCGACTTCGCCGCGGACATTCCGCGGGATGAAGCTGAGTTCATGGCTATAGCGCAGGTGCCGATCTCTACCGACTCGTTCACCCATCAGGTTAAGAATCCCGCTTGGAAGCACAAGCCCACCTGGTACATGGTGGCCTCCGAAGACCGATCGATCAATCCGGACCAGGAGCGCATGATGGCGAAGCGCGCCAAGGCTAAGACGGTCGAAGTGAAGTCGAGCCATGTGGCCTACATGTCTCATCCAAAGGAAGCGGCCAAGCTTATCGAAGAGGCTGCCACCTCCGCCAATGGGTAGCTCTGCGCTTTCAGACAGAATGATCTCCGCCGATCCAGTTACGGCCGGCGGAGAGTCTGTATGGATCCAGCTGCCTCAGGAGGGCGAATGATGGATCACATCACCGTTAAAGGGCAAGGCGGCACGTTCGCCGCGTATATCGCAAGACCGAAGACCTCGCCGGCTTCGGCTGTTGTCGTTCTACAGGAACTCTTCGGCGTGAACGCCGACATTCGCAATCACTGCGACGAATTGGCGGAACAAGGCTACCTTGCGGTCGCTCCGGACCTGTACTGGCGGCAGGAGCCGGGCGTCGATCTGAACGTCACCTCCCAAGCAGACTGGGACCACGGCCTTCGCCTCTATCAGGCTTACGATAGAGATGCCGGCGTGACGGACATCAAAGACGCCATCGACGCAGTGCGCAATCTCCCAGAATGCAACGGCAAGGTTGCCTTGCTCGGCTATTGCCTCGGCGCGCTAATGGTCTTCATGACAGCCGTGCGCAACGACGGCATCGACGCCGCGGTCTGGTATCACGGCGCCGATACTGAAAAATATTTGGGAGAGGTCGATGGGCTTCATGCGCCCATTCTCATGCATCTGGCCGAGGAGGATGAGTTCATTTCCAAGGCTGCACAAGCAGAGATTAAAGCGGCACTTACTAGGAAGCCAAATGCGACGGTGTACAGCTACCCGGGGCAGAGTCACGCATTCTCCCGCCATAACGGAAAACACTACAACGCCGCCGCAGCTCACCTTGCCAATGGTCGGACGAGCGAATTCCTGAATCGTCAATTGCGATGACTGCCCGACGCCCTTAGGGAAACTACCCGGTTTCGTGATGTGAGCCATGAGCCACCGCCACATTCAAGCGGCCCGTCAGGCAGCACAGATGAACAAGGCGGGAATCGGGTCGACTACCGCTTGCGGCTCGGGCCGTTCGCGCTTGCCGACCTCTAAGTTCCGTGCGCCGCCAGTTCTACCCTAAAATCTGGGCATTTTCTTACGCGATTTCAGCTACGCTGGTTCCTTCCTGAAGGATAGGCCGCGAGATACCGAACCTTGTCATCTTGGCAAGCAGCGTGGTTCTTTTCAGTCCCAGTTTCGCCGCTGCGCCGCGCGGTCCACCGACGATCCAGCCAGCCTGCTCAAGTGTTTCCAAAATCAAAGTCCGTTCCGAGTCTTCCAAGGTCATAGATGAGTGGAAAATTCGGGTGCGATGCAGACTGGGGATCAGGAGTTCTGTTTCCTTTTTGTGAAGCGGGTTTGGGAGCACCCCGTCCCGCGAAAGGATCACCGCGCGCTCCACCAAGTTCTGTAACTCGCGAATGTTGCCAGGCCAGGAGTGCCACTGGAAGGCAGCCATGGTTTCCGGAGGGATTTTGTCGACTTGCTTCCCCATGCGGCGGCTAAACATCTTCGCGAAATGCGTGACAAGAGCAGGAATATCTTCCCGGCGCTCTCGGAGTGCCGGCAGCAAGATGGGGAAGACGTTCAGCCGATAATACAGGTCATCGCGAAATTGCCCGCGAGCTACCATTTTCGCTAGATTCCGATTGGTTGCAGCTACCAGCCGGACGTCCACTGTGTGCGTGCGGCCGCTCCCTAAACGCTCGAATTCCCGCTCTTGCAAGACACGCAGCAACTTGGGCTGTAGGGCGGGAGGGATGTCACCGACTTCGTCCAGGAATAGCGTACCTTTATCGGCCGTTTCGAAGCGTCCGAGCTTCTGCGCAATCGCACCCGTAAAGGCACCCTTCTCATGACCAAACAATTCATTTTCCAGGAGATCCAGGGGAATCGCCGCACAATTTAGCTTTACAAATGGTCGCCCGCAACGCCGACTGGCGTTGTGAATGGCGTGTGCGATGAGTTCCTTTCCCGTGCCGGTTTCCCCCTCGATGAGGACAGTCGAATCAGTGGAAGCCACCTGTTCTACTTGTTCGAGAACAGATTCCAAGGCAGCGCTATTGCCGATGATGCGCTCGAATCTTCGATCGGGTTGGTCTCCCTCAGGACACGTGACGGCTGCACACTCTAGCACTAGTAATCTCCTATCATTCGATCGGATTGGTCCGACGTGTCGCCCACAAATTAAGTGCTGCTTCGACCGTTTTGAGCAATAGTTGATAATCCAACGGTTCCGCCAGGAACTCGACTGCGCCCTCTCTCATCGCTTGAATCCGCGTCCTGGCGCCCCCGTCGCTTGCAATGAAGATGATCGGAATGTTGCATTGTTCATCTTTGAGCCTGGCCTGTAGTTCCAAACCCGACATCCCCGGCATCTGGATCTCAGCGATCAGACACCCGAATTCACAGTGCAAATCGTATTCAAGAAATTCTTCAGCCGATCCAAAGCACCGCGCCACGAGCCCAGTCGACTCGATCAAGTGCCGTAACGAGTCTTGTATCGATTTATCGTCATCGATGATGGCAATCAACTTGGGCATTTTGGGCCACTGGCAAGCCGCGAACTGCGCGTCGTTTAATCCGTCTCGCCCATGCGGTCTGATTACCGGAGTCGCAAGGGGGGTGTAAATGGAACAGAGGTGATTTTGCGGTGAAATTCGAGCGAAACCAGGAAACCATTGATTCTTAGTGGGTTAGCCGCTTAAGCTGGTGATAGTCTCGAGCTGTACTTCAACAGGTACGAGACCGATGGTGGAGTTTGCTACTCCATATCGATGTACGGCTCCCATGCGCACTCTTTCCTCAGGACGCGTTTTGTTCGGAGCCTTTGAGCTCGACCTCCGCACGGGCGAACTACGATCCATGGAGGCGCCCGATCCTAATAAGAAGGTTCTCCTCGGAGAACAGGTGTTTCAGGTTTTGCGCTTGCTCCTTGAACATGAGGGCAAGATCGTTACCCGCGAGGACATCAAGGGAAGGTTGTGGCCGAACGATACGGTTGTGGATTTCGACCGCAGCATCAATGCGACGATCAAGGCCCTACGCCGTGCCCTGGGGGATTCAGCGGACGCCCCTCGGTACGTCGAGACCTTGGCACGGCGTGGCTATCGATTGATGGTCATGACCGAGTACATGGAGTCAACGTCGGGAATCGCACCCGGAGAGGTCACCGCGCAGGCGCCCCTTCGATCAAGCTCGCTCGCTGGGAAGAAGGTTTCGCATTACCGCGTACTCGGTGTCATCGGGGCCGGTGGCATGGGAGTGGTTTTCAAAGCCGAGGATCTCAGACTGGGCCGGCTGGTAGCGTTGAAGTTTTTGCCGGAAGAGTTCGCCGGTGAGGCGGCTGCCCTAAAGCGTTTTGAGCGTGAGGCCCAAACTGCCTCCGCACTGAACCATCCCAATATCTGCACCATCTACGAAATCGAAGAGCATGAGGGACAGCCTTTCATTGCCATGGAGCTTCTTCACGGGGAGAACCTGCGTGACCGCCTGCTTGCTTCGAAGCAAAAACCGCTACCACTAGCCGAACTGGTAGGAATTTCGGCCCAAATTTGCGAGGGCTTGCAGGCCGCGCATGACCAAGGAATCATTCACCGCGACATCAAGCCGGCCAATATCTTCCTGTGCAAGTCTGGCACGGTAAAAATACTGGACTTCGGATTGGCGAAGTTGGCCGGCAATGACATGGCGCTGGAGAGAGCGGAAGCCCCGAGCGCTACGGTACCCAAGACTTCTTCGCCCGAAGGTCTGAACAAGGCGCTCACCCGCACAGGAACTACCGCGGGGACAGCAGCGTACATGTCGCCCGAGCAGGTAAGGCATGAGGAACTCGATACTCGCAGTGACCTGTTCTCGTTCGGATTAGTGGTTTATGAGATGGCCTGCGGACAGCGGGCATTTACAGGGCAAACGCCCGCGGATGTTCACCAGGCGATTCTGCATCAGACTGCCTCTCCGGCCAGAGCCCGCAATCCGGCGCTGCCTCGCAGCCTCGATCTCGTGCTGGCAAAGGCACTCGAGAAAGACCGCGATCGACGTTACCAATCAGCGACCGCAATGAAGGATGATCTCAAGCGGATCACGCGGGAGGGCCACCCAGCAGGATGGCGGACGCGGTGGGGGTTGGCGGCGGGCGCACTGCTCGCAGTTGGAGCGCTCAGTTTATGGCGCTACGAAGTTTACCGCCATCGCATCACTCTCGCGCCCACCGACACAATTGTGCTGGCCGACCTCGACAATCGAACGACCGACCCTGTTTTCGACGACGCTTTGAACACTGCATTGCGCTATGGATTCGAGCAGACACCATACTTAAACCTGCTGGGATTGGATAAAGCGTACGCCACCATGGGGCAGCTGCAACTTGCGCCGGCCGCCAGGATCACGCCAGAGATCGCACGCCAGATTTGTAGGATGACCAATAGCAAGATGGTGATCTCCGATTCAATCGCCGACGCCGGTAACCGGTATCGCCTGGAGATGAGGGCACTCGACTGCGGATCGGGAGCAACCTTGGCCGAGGAGCACGAGGACATTAATAACAGGAATGAAGTCGTCCACGAACTGGGAGCTACGGCAGTACGCCTTCGCTCGAAACTCGGAGAGCCCTCAGATTCGCTGGCGCGCTTCAATCAGCCGCTGGAAAAGGCGCTCAGCGCTTCGCTTGAGGCTCTACAGGCCGCCACTCAAGGGAACAAACCCTACCTCGCCGGCGACCCTGAGGGGGCGCTCAAACTCTATCAGCGAGCTGTCGAACTAGATCCAAACTTTGCCCTAGGGTATTGGCGCATGGGCGCGGCCTACCTTTTCGTGGGTAACACTGAGTTGTCGGCGGCTTCGTACACGCGCGCATACCAACTCCGCGACCGGTTGACCGAGAAGGACCGGTTGAATAACGAAATCGACTATTACGGCCGGGTGACGGGCGACTGGGAGAAAGAATATTCTTCCGTGCTTCGTTTCTTAGAAATATTTCCTCGGGATGTGCTTGCTCATGCGAACCTTCGGGCTGCATTTGTGTATCTCGGCCAGCCCGGCCGCGCCGCTGACGAAGCGGCTGAGACGGCCCGGTTGCGGCCAAGCCCATATTATTTCGGTAGCGCGATACAGTCCATCCGGTTCGCAAGCAGATTCAGTGAGGCAAAGTCATGGCTCGCCAAGGCGGACGCCTTTAAGTTCGATAATTCACTCATCCGGCGGGAGAGACTCATTGTGGCATTCGCTACAGGCGACCGGGACAACGTCGCAAACATTCTCAAGGAGGAGGAGCGAGGCAGCTATCGAGGAGACTTCCTGGAGGAACATTCCTTGATCGAGATTCAGCAGGGTCGCTTTCACTCCGCCGAAACTCTGCGCCAGCAAGCTTTGGCGGAAAACTCGAAGGCTAGCCATGCTAACGAGTGGGTAATCCTCTCGGCCCTGGAGGATGCTGAAGTGGGAATGGACGTGCAAGCTCAACGCTATGAAAGCAAGGCAGCTGGAAGGCCGCTCGATCGCAATAACAAGATCGCCCTGGCGCTCGCGCTCGCGCGGTCGGGACAAATAGCGGAAGCCGGTAAACTCGCAGACCAGATCAGCGTGGAAAGGCCCGAGGACACGCTCGTGCAGCATTACTTCATTCCCACCATCCGGGCCGCGATCAAGCTGCGGCAACACGATCCGGCGGCAGCCATCGATCTGCTCCGCGGCACTGCCAAATACGATCTGGCGTTTACAGGATCGTTCAATTATGTGTACCCCGCCTACATCCGCGGACTCGCATACCTGGGGCTCGGCGATGGCCAATCGGCCGCGGCGCAGTTCCAAAAGCTCATCGACAATCCCGGTTTTAGCGTGAGACATGTCATCGGACCCCTGGCCTGGCTCCAACTGGGCCGCGCGCAGAAGATGACGGGCGATAACGCATCCGCCCGCAATTCCTACGAAGAATTCCTTAACCTTTGGAAAGATGCCGATCCCGATCTTCCCGTCTACCGGCAAGCCAAAGCCGAATACGCCCAGCTGCAAAAACACAGGTAACCAGACGCGATGGCTTAGACAATTCCGAGGCCAATGGTAAGTTTCTTACTCTAGTCCAATATGGTTCCCATCCACACTCTTTCCTCAGGACGCGTTCTGTTCGGAACCTTTGAGCTCGACCTCCGCGCTGGTGAACTCCGATCCATCGAGGAGCCCGATCCTAACAAGAAGGTTCCACTCAGAGAACAGGCGTCTCAGGTTTTGCGGATGCTCCTTCAACGTGAGGGCAAGATTGTTACCCGCGACGAAATCAAGGGAAGGTTGTGGCCGAACGACACAGTTGTGAAT
>JBARKD010000533.1:0-17594 GCA_049800615.1 Acidobacteriaceae bacterium
GGACTTGAGAGAAAGCCTCCGGAACCCACGACGCGACGGCAAGTAACAAAACAGGTATGTGTAGTCGAAGGATCTTCATCGGATGCGCCTTCCTTGTTGGGTCCGGAACGGATGCCGGCTCGGGTGGGGATTACTCTTCGCGGGGCGGAGGGCTGAAGTAGCAAAAATGCGTAAACTACCGGGCGCCGGGCAACTAAACCAGGCAGGCATAACTCTCCCTCCATCAGCAATGAACAGGCTGGCAGGTTAGCTTGCTTGATTCCTGCCTCGACTAAATTGTCCGCACTAACGCGCCCCGCCGAACATACGGGGCACATCTGTCCAATACCGCTGGGGAAGTTAGCGGGAGGAACCAATAGCCTGAATGGAAGAGCCGTCCCCGGTCAGGAGCAATACTTCCGCTAAAATTGTGAGAGAACCCTAATCGCTCGGTCTGTAGGATGTCAATAGCAAATACTAGATTTTATTTTGATACAAACAATGACTTACATCACCATCCCAAAAACATTCGCCGGGCCAGATATACATCATTGCAGTACGGCGCTCGTTGAGGCGAAGGCTATCTTGCCTTCTTGCCGCGCAAGTTACTCCATTGGATAGTTGTTACGGAAACAGAGGTGGACATATGCATCCGTACTCTTCAGCCCATCGGAATCTTGGCCCCACTCATTGCCGCCTGGCGGCGGATTTCGATCTTCTTCTGTGTGAGTTCTATCATAGGGTAGAGTCCGCCGTTCTCCCGAATGAGCGGAGATTTCGCCGACCCGTAAAGTGATATGGCAGAGGTATGCGCTTCAGTAGATCGATATTCGCCATGGCCGAGGCACCCTTCTTTCAGATGTGGTCAACAGTTAAGAGTGAGCCGCTCGTGCTCGGTGATCAAGAACGTTATATGGCCAACGACGACCAAGAATGCTCAATGCCCTTGAGCCAGCGTTGTTTGTTTTGCTAGCATCGTCCCACGATCGCTAAAGCCTACGCAGCCTTCTTCTCCCGCTTCACCTTAGCCCACCTTGCGCGCTGTGCGGCAGCCATCTTCCTGCGACTTGCTGCGGAGATCGTTCGCTTCGGTGGCGCTTCTTGGCTGGGTTCCTTCTTCTGTGCCCATCGCGCCTTTTGCGCCAGGCTAATCTTACGACGAGCGGCGGCAGACATAGTATGTCCACCGGTTCGGCCAGTGAGAGGTTTCTTCTGCGCCAATTCAGCACCGCGCAGAGCATCTGCCACGCGTTGCAACTTTGCAATCTCCGTCTCAACTTCCTCCAGCATTCTCTTTGTATCCAAGTATCCCCCTGGGTTCGTTCTGGTGCCCTCGGATTGTACACCGGCTAACTGTCTCAGGCCCACTCCCCACATTGTTGTGACTGAAGTGATTTTCCGAGGCCCAAGCCAAGGGGAAAGGTTTGCTCCGGCTCAATGAGTTCTATAAAAAGGGATGTAAAGAAAAAACTCGACCTCGGCCGTAGCATCGAAATTTTTCCTCGAGATCCAGCCCACTCTGTTTCCTTTCTCTTATACGTGTAATCGCGGGAGCGCCGTTGTGGGCTCGGCATGCCCTACGGCGAACTGATCGAACGACGCTTGAGGAGGTTCAAGGCCCTCGGCAGCAGCTATTTGCTGGGGAGGAGGTCTTTGATAGTGGAATCGAACACAGTGTAAGGCAAGGCACCGACAATGCGGAGTCCCGCGATTTCGTCTTTGGCTGTCTTGTCGATAACAAAGCTGGGGGTGCCGCTAGTGCCGAGCGCGCCGGCATCGACCGTGTCTTTCTGAATGGCGGAAGCGTACTGCTTGTCTTTGAGGGAACTTCCTACGTGCGCGTCGAACACGCCGGTCTCGACCTCGCCATGCCGCTTGATCTGGACGAACCACCGATAGTCGCCGGGTTGAGGAAACCCATAGGGAAATGAGACTTTAATCAGCCAGCGCACGCATCGAGTTGTGGTCCATGGGCATTTCGAAATCCTTCTGCGCAATCATGAGTGACGCCATTGGCACCGAACCGGCGGCATGGATGTGTGCAAATACCGAGAAATCCGATTTCACGAGTTCCGCATGTCCAGCCATGCCCATGTAGGGTTCAAGATCGTTAGCGGGCTTGTGCTGGGCGTCTTCAACGCGGAAACGTAGCCAGGAAATTTGGTCGGCCTTCAAGGCTGTTCCATCCTGTTCCCGGCCAGTGAGGCAGATCCGCGTGGTTGGGAGTGTCCAGGGCCCTCAGGCTCGATACTTGATCCCCGGCGCCGCAGGTTTGTGCAGAATAACGGCCGCACCTGTGCAGTGCGGCCGGAGGGGAAGCGTTACGGATTGGGTTAGTTCGAGGCGCCACCTGGCGTGGCGCCTCGAATCTCTCTCGGTCAGAAGCGGACGCGAGCGCCCACCTCGATCTGCCGGTTGCCGCCGGGTTGTTCCTGCGCCGAGCCGTTACCCAGAGTGCCGAAACTGGACGGGCCTTCGAAGAGAGCCGCGTCGGCGTTGCCAAGCGGATCCTGCCACTGGTTGTGGTTCAATGCGTTAGCGAACACGCCTTGGAATTCCAGGCTGATGCCCTCCGTCACCCGGAAGTTCTTCTTGATGCTGAAGTCCATATTCCAGTAACGCAGGCCACTGACAATGCCCGTGCCGCCGTCCCGGTTATCTAACCCCAGAATCGGATTACGGTAGTTGTTAATTGCGGCCGTTCCTTGCGCGAAGAAATTGACCGGCAACCCGCTTGAGGGCCGGTTGTAGTAGGCGTGACCGTATTCGACATGCCCAATCGGCACGGCATTTTCTTCGCCAAAGAAGTTTACGTTGTCCCCGGCACCGTATTCCTGACCGCCCCCGGTCGTGGTGAACATCTGGATCGGAGAGCCGCTGCCTGCGGTGAAGATAGACGAGAACGTCCACCCGCCCAGCGCCCTTCCCAGGAGTCCATGCTGTCCCTTGTAGAAGGGCGGTTGGTACACAAAGAACGCGTTGTAGACGACCCTGCGGTCAAAAAGCTGTGGGCCATACATCGTATAGGGGTTGAAGGGATCGTCCGGAGTGAATTCACTGTCTGCCTGAACCAGCGCCGCTGTGCCCAGGGCCTTAGACCAGGTGAGGTTCGACTGCATCGTCAATCCCCTCCAGTCCGCCATCTTTATGGAGGCGAAACCGCCGTTGTAGTTTCCGAAGCCTACACTGGAGTTAACCGCAACGCCCGACGTCATCTGCGGACCAAAAGGCCCTGTGGTTGTGTTCATCATGCTGTGCGGGAAGTTGAACGGCCCGCTGTCCAAATCACTCCATAGAGTCCACACTTGGGCGTTGTTAAGGTTATTGGTCGCGTTGGGGTTCCCTGCCTTCGAAGCGACCCCTTCGTTGTAGACCACAGCCGCGGTGCAACTGGTAAACCCTTTGCAGTATCCTGTGGGTGAGTTCTTCAGCGCCGCCTCGAAGAACGGCTGCGGCGTCACCGCCCCCGCGTTGGCCGCGCAACCACCGCCAGCCAGCCCCGCAATACCGCCGCAGTATTGCAACACCACATTCTTATACGCCTGGGCGAACTGTTGCCCGCCCATTGTCATCATGGTAGGAACGGCGTTCAGGTTGATGGGTAGGTACTCATGGGTGATTCTGCGCCCGATGTAGCCAAGTTCCAGCGTAACCTTGCGGGTCAACTGGCGCTGAATGGTCAGGTCGAACGAGTCCACTTGGTTGGGCCGGAAATTCGGATCCAGAGACTCGGCGGTGGCTGCCGAAGCGGCATTGTAGCCGGGGAAGTCCGGCTGGGGCAGCGTCGGAGCGACCGGCGTGGACGACACTGGGGCAGTCAGGCCATCCACGCCAATGCGAAAAGCTGTCGCCGGCGTGGCTGTGCGTTCTGACGCGCCGCAGGTGCCGTTACTGAAGGCACCGCCGACGCACTGCACCGGCTGCATGAGGCCCGTTCCCAGCAGGGGCACCAGCACCAGATCCACACCGTTCAAGCGCCCGTAGACGCGGCCATAGCCGCCGCGAACAACCGTATCTTCATGGCCGAAGATCTTCCCGGCCAGCGAATCGCTGTCGAAGTGTGGGTTCCAAGCCGCGGCGATGCGAGGGCTAAACGAACCGTAAAATGGGTTGTAAGGATACTTCAGCCCATTCGCGGTGTTGCCTACCAAGGCAAAGCCGATCTCGGGATTGTAGACTTGGCCCTGCAGGGCAGCGCGCTTGCGATTCGCCAGGTAGGATTCCGACGAGATTGGCTGATCGGACTGATCGACCAACTCAACCTGCTTGCCATTCGCTTCCACCGGTGGCATCTCCAGCGTCCAGCCCAAACCGTAAGTCAGGGTGAACGTCGGTTTCATGTGCCAGGTGTCACTGAAATACACGTTGTAGTAGGGGATGGTGCTCTTGTCGAATGCCGGTGTCAGCGGCGGATTCAGAGCCAGATTTGCGCCACTCCGGGTGTAGACGGTTTGGGCGATGGAAACGATGCCCAGCGCCGCCGCGGTAAGGGAGGGGCAGTTGGGGATATTGGAATCATTGCAAATCGATACGTTGGACGCGAGTTCCGATCCTTGGTCCCCGTTGCCCAACTCATACACCGGTTGGTAGTTGATGCCGCCGCCATTATCGGTACGTTGATGGTAGTCCCAGTTGTGCTGATAGGTACCTCCAAACTGGAACAGATGGTTGCCTTTCAACATGGAAATGTCGTCGCGAACCATCTGATCGTGCCCATCCCAGAAACGGTTGCGGGTGTTCTGCGTGTTTACGTTGTAGGGCCCTAAATCCTGATCTTCGCCGGCGGTTTGGCCACTATAAATCTCGAGGGCTCCACCCAGCGTTGCAGTCTGCGGGGTATCCCCTTGCCGGGCGTATGCCCACCAGTTACGCAGAAAACTATAATGGAAATCGTTGGTGGTGTTGGTGCTGATGTTGGTGGTAAGTGCCGCTACCAACATATGCGACTGCAGCGGTCCCTGGGAGATGGAAGCCGGGACACCCTTCGTGTCGCCGGAGAAGAAACCGCCGATATCGATCTGATTATCGTTGTTCGCGATCAGCTTGTTCCAACGATAGCTCGACATGAAGTGCCACTTCGCACCAAAATCGTGATCCACGCGTCCCACGGCAAAGTTGCTGGTGGTGGGCAGGGCAACGTTGGCCGTGAAGCCCAGTTCGTTGGCCCCGTCGCAGAGGTTCTGCTGGCAGGTACTATTCGACTGGGGTTCGTAAGTCTTCCAGATCTGCTGAACCAGGGGGTTGACGCCAATCCCACGCGGATCGGCGGTTTTTAGGCTGAAAACCTGGCCCGTCACGGGGTCCGTTATGTTCCCCGCGATCAGGGCCGGCGAGGGAACGTCCCTAAAAACTGTCTCGGAGTTGGGGAAGCGAAAACCCTCGTAATTGGCAAAGAAATAGGTCTTGCCCCCAAGAATCTCTTTCGGGATAAGCGGGCCGCCGATCGCCCCGCCAAAGCGGCTGTAATGAAAGCTGGGCAGCGGAGCGGAGCCGGGCTGCAAAAGGTTTTCGTAGTCATTCTCCCAACTTTGGGACGACCAGTTGTTGTCTTTATAATATTCGTACGCCGTGCCGTGCCAGGCGTTGGTTCCGCGCTTGGTGACCACCTTCACTTCGGCGCCCGCGGAACTATTGAAATCGGCGGTCTGGCCCGCAGTGTTTACCTTGAACTCCTCGACGCTGTCCTGCGGCGTGGGCAGCACGCCCGTGGGCCCGCCCACCCCTGCTCCCAGGTTGTTTTGCGTGGCCACCCCCCCGGTTGGGTCGCCGGCCATACTGCTGAAGTAGACGTTCTGGCTGCCGTCCATGTCGCTGCTGTTGTTGCCGCCATCGAGGGAGAAGTAGCTCTGATCGAGCACAGCTCCCGCAACCGCGCCATCGGGACCCACACCCGGCTGCAACTCGACAAAAGAACTGACGTCGCGGCCAAGGCTTGGCAGGTTGTCCAAGGTGAGACTCGTAACGGTGTTGCCTACGGTGGCATTCATCGTTTGCAGTTCGGTGCCAACGGTAGTTACCTCCACCACCACATTCGTCCCACCCACCTGCAACGCCAGATTGAGCGTGAGGCTGGCCCCGACTTTTACCTCCTGGTTCTCGGTCTTGATGGTTGCAAACCCCGACTTACTGACCGCGACGCTGTAGATGCCCGGGTTAACGTCCACATAGATGTACCGCCCGTCCTTGTTGGTGGTAGCGGTTCGCGCAACATTGGTCGAGGTATCAGTCAGCGTCACCGCCGCGCCTGCTACCACCGCGCCGCTCGGGTCCGTCACCGCGCCGGCAATACTGCCGGTTGAGGTTGACTGCGCCCACGCAGGCAGAGAGCTGCCCACACAAACCACCAAAAGCAGAACCAGAGCCAACTTCACGCCGCGGATGTACATCGTTTCCTCCGACCAAAAGATTGAGTGTCGCGACTGACCGAGAAAAATAGATGAGTCGCTAAAACCCTTCCACTACGTTGAGTGTTTGCAATTAGCGAACCAGGCCGGAGTCGTCGACTTTTCAATCGGTTACATCAATGAGCAGATCTTGGGTTATGAAATGCGGGATGCCAACTAAACAATCCTCACAGCGTATATCGTGCGCTTGATGTTGTGTGTCTGTTAAGACTGTCACTGCGTCCTGTAGGACTACATCAAACAGGAGATGAATTTCCAACAATCCCGATCTCCGGAGATTGCTTCCGAGCTTGACTCTAGTGATTCGAAGATACATACTGGTTGGTATGTTGGCAGCGAGCAATAATCTGAAGCGTAGAGCGACTAGGCTGCGCGATCCTGAGCGCACGCGGGAGCGCTTGCTGCAGGCGGCATCCCGCGAGATCTACAGATCGGGGTTCCAGAGTGCCGGCCTGGACAAAATTCTGGCCTTGGCTGGCGTCACCAAGGGAGCGCTGTACTACCACTTCAAAGGCAAGCAAGCCTTGGGATACGCCGTCGTCGAAGAGGTCATCGCCCCCGATGTCCACGGCAAATGGGTGCGGCCTCTGCAGAGCGTCAAGGACCCTATCGACGCTTTGATCGGCGCTGTTCAACGTATACCCGTTCGGCCCGAGGATGTGCGGGGTGGCTGCCAGATGAACAATCTGGCGCAGGAAATGTCCCCTCTTGACGCGGGATTCCGGAAACGGCTGGCGACAATCTTCGACGACTGGCGCGAGGCCGTTGCCTCCGTTTTGCGAGAGGGCCAGACCCACGGACGCGTTCGCCGCGACGTGGAGCCCGCTGAAGCCGCAGGCTTACTGATCGCGATGGTCGAAGGCTATGGCTCGCTGGCAAAGAATGCTCAGGATCCGAAAGTGATGAAAGCGGGGATCAGAAACATCGTAGACTGGCTGAAGTCTCTTCGCGCGCCGGGCAACCGCAAGAGGGGCTGATCGCATCGTTGTAAAAAGGATAGTTTGGCATTCTGCATACCAACCGGTTCGTATGCTCGGGCTATAAACAACCAAAAAGCTAAAACGGAGGATGGACATGGCAAGGATCGGAGTATCACGGCGGAAGGCACTCGAAGCGGGAGCTTGCGCACTGGTTGGAGCGGCGGCGTTCTCGGTGACGGCAAGCGCGCGCGCAGGAGCGGGGCAGAGCACGACAACCGAAGAAATCGTTCGGAAGTGGTACAAGACCTGGGAGGTGGAGAAGAAGGACTGGGGTCCATTTGACGTCCTGCTGGCCGACAACTTTACCTTCTCGAGCGCCGCCGGCGACGACCACATCAGTAAGAGCGCTTTCAAAACGAATTGCTGGGATACACAGATTAATTTTATCGGACAGTTTGACCTGGAGCGGGTGGTCGCAAGTGGCAACGAGGCATTTGCGAAGTATCTTTGCCACACGAAGAACGGTAAATCATTCCGGAATGTGGAGTATTTTCGGCTCAAAGATGGGAAGGTGGAGGCAATAGAGTGCTATTTCGGCGGGAAAGATACCTTTCCGTCTGCAGTGAGCAGCGGGGTGTGATGCCGTATCGGCCGCCAAGGTAAATGCTCGCAGTCGCGCAAGCCAATCCCACTCGGTGAGCCGCATTATCGGCTCACCGGTGTTCCTTGTCATGCCGATGAAGATACGGTCAAGTCTGCTGGGGAGAAACGATGAACCGAGAACGATTTACCGCAGGTGCTCTTCTGATATTCGCCCTGATTTTTGCCATTGTGACGCCTGGGCACGTGCAGGGGCAAGACAAGAAGGATCCATATCCCAGCATGGCTCCGCTGGATCAGTACCTGATCGCGGATCGAAACGCTGAGATTGCTCTGGCACGGACCGCGGCTCCTCCCTCCGTCTCCGGTGAGGCAACCGTCCTGATCTTGGGGTCGCACGGTTTTGAGACCGCAGCCCAGGGCAAGAATGGGTTTGTCTGTATCGTCGAACGGGCGTGGACGAGCCCATTCGACAGTCTGGAGTTTTGGAACCCTAAGAATCGCAGCCCGATTTGCTACAACCCGCAGGCGGCGCGAACCATCCTGCCCATCACTTATATGCGAACCAGACTGGCGTTGGCAGGAAAATCGAAGGCCGAAATCAAAGACAGTATGACGACCGCGGTGGAAAAGAAGGAACTGCCGGCTCTGGAGCCGGGCGCAATGTGCTACATGATGTCGAAGCAGGCCTACCTCACCGATAAAGGAATCACCCAGGATGGGGCTCACAACATGGCTCATATGATGTTTTACACCCCGCAGATCAATCCCGCGGACTGGGGCGCGAACATGGATAACTCTCCCATTGTTATCGATCCACGGGGCAAGAACGACCCGGAACCGATCAATACATTCATGATGCTTACAGGCGCGTGGTCGGATGGATCGCCGGCTCCGCTCAGTTAACTGCACCAGCGCCAGATCAAGGGGACGAATCGTGACAACCAGCAATTTATTGCAGGATCACAAAATCGTTACGCAGTGCGATTGGCTCGGCGCTCGAAAGGGAGAAACGTGGCGGCTCCCAAGCTCAGTGGTTTGCGCGACTATATTTCTGCTCTCGTCGATCGTTCTGGGGCATGCGCAAACACTGGATCCAAAGGCTGATCCAGAGCCCACGGCAGCCACCATCCGGCCGTTCAAAATGCATGTTCCCGACCAGGTTCTCATTGATCTTCGGCACCGTTTGGCGGAGACCAAGTGGCCCGATCAGCTTCCGGGCACGACATGGGAGTACGGCGCCGACATCAAGAAGGTTCGAGAGCTGGCGGATTATTGGGAGAATAATTACGACTGGCGCGCACAGGAAGCGAAGATCAACCGCTTTGACCAGTTCACCACGGAAATTGATGGACAGCAGATTTATTTTATCCATGAGCGCTCGCCACGCCCCGACGCAATACCCTTGATGTTGATTCATGGCTGGCCCGGTTCGATCGTCGAATTTCTCGCACTGATCGAGCCGCTGACTCATCCCAATGACAGCCATCGTCCAGCGTTTGACGTCGTCATTCCTTCGCTTCCTGGATTTGGATTCTCCGGACCCACCACAACTCGGGGCTGGGGCCCAGAGCGCATGGCGAAAACCCTGGTCGTTCTGATGGATCGTTTAGGTTATTCCCGCTATGGCATCCAAGGCGGCGACTGGGGTTCGGCAGTGGCCCAAGCCATGGCTTACCAAGCGCCCACGCACATGATCGGGCTGCACCTGAACCTTATTTTCGTGCCACCGCCGAACCCGGACGCAGTTGCGAAAATGAGCGATGCGGAGCGGAAGCGGTATTCGTACTTTGACCGGGAAGAGAGCAGCTTTTTTTTCCTCCAGGCCAGTGAGCCGCAGACTCTTGCTTACGCCCTGACTGACTCCCCGGCCGGGTGGTTGGCTTGGATAACAGCTAAATTTCAACTGCTTACCGACAACAACGGCGATTTTCTCACCGCTGTGGATCGCGATACGTTCTTGACCAATGTCACCCTCTACTGGGTTACAGACACGGTCGGCTCCGCCATGCGAATCTATCGCGAGAATCGGCTCGCCGGGGAAGAAGCGGCGCGAACGCCACGCCTGGAGACTCCTGTTGCGTATGCGGATTTTCCGAAGGAGGTAGCTGTCCCTCCGTTTCGCTGGATTACCCAAGCATACAACATAGTACAAAGGACGGAGATGCCGAGGGGCGGACACTTTGCGGCTCTGGAACAGCCCGATCTCCTGCTTGACGATATACGGAAGTTCTTTGCAAAGGTCGATCAGAAATAAGCCGAAACTGCGCTCTGATACGAAATGAAACGGCGGCCCAGTCAGATGGAGCAATGCGGGGTAATGGAGGTCTCTTGGATAACGGTAATCTGCACATTCAGGAAGCCGTGAAGGCCGCGTGTGAAGAACTGCCGCTGCCAGAGCAGCCTACACGTACGCTTGCGATGGGGAAGTCTGCGCGGATTGCGATCAGAGCCAAGGGGAGAATTCTCTTCATCGATACGGCGGACGTTATCGCGGTGGAAGCCAAAGGAAACTATGTCTTGTTATTGCATACTTCAAGTTCGCATATGCTACGAGAGTCTATCTCGACCATGGAGGAAAAGCTCAATCTGCACGGGTTTGTTCGAATTCATCGATCTGTGCTGGTGAACGCGGCATTGGTTGAAGAGATTCATCCATTGTCGGCGGGCGATTATGCGCTCCGTGTGCGGGGAGGAAGGGAGTTCACAGTCACTCGTACTTACAAGAAGAATCTGCAACTCCTGGCGCAGTTGTGGATCGGTATGGAGAGTTTTGCTGCCGAGTAGGAGTTGTTATCCGTCTGACTGTCCGCGCGGGATCCCGAGGCGTGGGCAGGCGCTATCGAGAAACGCGTGTGTGGGAAGCGCCGAACGCGTCTTCCAAGGTGCTCGACAATAGTCAACCCGCCATGGCCGAATCCTGAACGGCATCGTCGGCTTTCCAACGATTCTCGACTTTAATCTTGATGGCATCCCTGACCTTGTTGTGCAAGTGCAACAAAGCGACAGCGAAGGTGGAATTCTCTATTCCTTTGCCGGGACCGGAACCGGCTCTTTCACCCAAGTAGCTACGGTTGCTACGCCGCTGTGGCCGATTCTGCTTGTGAGCGGTGATTTCGATCATGATGGATTCCCCGACTTGGCAGGGGCGACTGGGACGGAACCGTCCGAGCTTGTCTACTTGTTCGGCAACGGGAAGGGGAACTTTACAATGCAAGTTGTGGTCGGGCCAGAAGGCTATTACGTTGCGACTGGCGATTTCAATGGAGATGGCATTCCCGATCTGGTGGTGCCGGACCGCTTCAGTTTTGTTTCGTTAGAACTCGGACAGACGAACCGAAAGGACTCTGTGTCTCCGCTCGCCTTGAGTCCGGCCGCGGTCACGGACATTTCGACGGGCGACATCAACGGAGACGGATTTCCTGAGATTTTCGTCGGCGGCGATCCGATTGACGTTATTCCCGGAACTGTATTTATGAATAATGGCAACGGTACGTTTCAGTTCGGCGCTAATACCGACCCTACCTCATTCATGATTGCGGATTTGACCGGCAAAGGAGTGGTCGATCTGATGGGCGGCAGTGGGGACTTGGAAATTTGGCCCAACAACGGTACACCCAACTTCTCTTCATCACCGATCACAATCTCCCAACCGACCGGGAATATCGCAGTTAAAGACATGGACGGCGACAGTATTCCGGATATTATCTCCGCTTGCCCGTACGGCGAATCATGCACCGGGCAAATCTTTTACGGAGATGGGGCCTATAAGTTCAGTCCGGTCGCCGTAACAGGATTCGGTTGGCCATATGTGATCGGAGATTTCAATGGAGACGGGAAGCCAGACATTGCGACCGGTTCCTCGACCTTTCTCAACACAGGTAGCAGGACGTTCCAGGCGGTGCAGACAAATAGCCTTGGACTGGCAAACGGGTCTCTTGCAGTAGTCGGCGATTTCAATGGAGATGGCAAGGACGATGTTGCTATTAACTTGCCAGGCGAGCAGACAATCACGATTTATTACAGCAATGGCGACGGCACTTTTTATCAGGGAACGCAAGTTGATCCGGGACAATATCCTGGAGCGATGGTGGTCGGAGACTTCAATGGCGATGGCAAACTTGATCTTGCGGTTGGGCTGATGCTAAGCCAGCAAGTTTGTATTCTGTTTAATTCAGGCGGCGGGCAATTTACGCGTACCTTCTACGCCTCCGGAGCGTCGGCGATTCTAATCGCTGCTTCAGACCTTAACCACGATGGCAAACCCGATCTGGTGATCGGAAACTTTGTTCTCGGTTACGAACCACTGAACATAGATGTCATTTTTCATCAGTAGCATTCATCGGGCCACTGTCGCCTCCGGGGCACGAACAACACTCACGCCAGGGTTGCAGATTTATTAGCAGATTTGCGGGGCTAATGCTTGTCGCTGGTGTTTTTTGGTTCCACAGCGAATCGTCTTGATCTGTTTGCGCCAGAGGTCATCAATTTTGGATCGTGACTGGGAAATCCGGAAAAACGGCAACATTGCCGCTAGTGTCAATGGCTCTGACCTCGATGGTGTGAGGACCATCGGGGTACGAGGTGGTGTCGAGGGAGAAGTTATAGCCGATATCCGCCGGAGCGTTTGGCCAGTTACTGGCCACGTCAGGCCGAGATCCACCGTAAGTGGCGGTTCCGACTAAACTCGAATCTACGTAAACGTCTACCCTTGATACTGCTACGTTGTCCAGTGCCCAACCGGAAACACTGATTTTGCCGGAAACCTGGGTGTTCGCTGCGGGGCTGTCCACCGATCCAAATGGAGTAAAGATATCCTTGGCGGGCAGCTTACCGTGCAGGTCGTAAATTACCTGCCGAGCATGCTTGTAGTCCCCCGCGACCAGATACACGTCTCCTTCGAGAACACTGTTGGGGCCGAAGCTGAAAAACGTCCGCGCCGCAAAGTAATCGGTGCCGTAGCCCGTCGGGCCAGGACTTCCGGCCAAGGCGAAACCCCCGATATAGGGTGCCGTACCTGGAACGAAGACCGTCAGTCCCCGGTCACTGCTGTTGACGAAAGCTCCCCACTGCTCGGAGGCGTACAGTTCCGGACTGAACTGTGGCAATTGCGGCATGGTTACAAACGTCACTGGAGCGTTGGTCCACGGAGTCGTGGAGCTATCGCTTGCGAATCGGTCGAAGCCGAGATTGACATAAACCGCAGGAAACTCCTGGATACTGTTAGCGTGCTGGTCCATACCGAAATGAGTAACCTTGAAGTGAACTTTGAATGTGAAAGCATGATCGGTGACGGCAGAGATTGTTGCTTCCACGTAAGTGTCACCGAGTACCGGCTGCGATGGGCCTCCACCTTTATCATTGGGATTCCATTGATACGGCTGAGCTTTAATATAAAGTGACCTGTCAGTTAAGGTCTGCGCAAGCACCGGGCTGCCATGATTGTATTCGTCGCCCGCCTGGGTAGGGTTCCACCCAAAGTTGCCGGTGCATCCCGCGCAGTTGTCGTAGTGGGCGCTGCCGTCGTATTGCGCGGCCTGCACCTCGCGGCCCGTACCACATTCATTGACGTAGTTCGCTCCATTCAGACTGACTTCGACAATCGAACCACCCCACAAGGTCTCTAGCCCGATACGCGAGACGTCACTACCCGAATCCGATTCGAGGTAAAGAACCGATCCACTTTGATAGGTTTTTACGCGGACAATCGGCTCAGTGGTCAGCACAACCTGGGCAGTGTGCGAAACCATTCCGCTCACTCCTGTCACCTCAAGGTTAAATACGCCGACTGCTGCTGAACTCGAAACCGAAAAAGTTAGGGCCTGGCTTGCTCCCGCCTGAAGCACAAACGGCGAACCTGAGTCCGAACTTACGCCGGAAGGTAGCCCTTGAAGCGTGACATTGACCGGGCCGCTGAATCCATTTTGTGGCGCAACTGAGACAGTCACTACGCCACTTGAGTTCCCTACTACTGCGGAAGCAGAGTACGGTGAAACCGACAAACTAAAGTCGGACCCGGGTGGAGGTGGCGATTGTTGATTCCCGCCGCACGCTGCGAATGACAACGAAAGCGACGCGACCGCCAGCCATCGAAAGACCGCGCTTGCGTGGAGCCGAGAATCCATCCGCGAACTGTGCTTAGGCAATGGTCAAACCAGGATATATTTATACACCTCAGGGGGTACGGAGCGCGTGGCCCATTGTTCTGTTTTTCCCCGCCTAAGGACGAAATAGTAAAACGCTGTCAACGGCGGGTTTACAGTCCGGAGCGTAGGTGTTGTCTACCGAAGGCCCTCATGCACCTAGGGTTTTTGTTGGAAGCTCTCTAGGAAGAAGAAAGGAAAAAGACGACTTGTTGTTCTTGTCTACCGACTATCTTTAACGTCTGACTTCTCTTTAAGATAAGCGTTAAGGAAAAGACATTCTGATAAACACGTTTCGAACGCTAGTCATACACTAGCATGTGCAGCATTTAGAACACAGACTGTTTGTTACAAGTTCCGGCCTAACTAAACTAAGATGACTAAGTTGCAGGTTTTAACATTCTTCGCGCAGAGCAATCGTTTCCATAAACCCGACGATGTTCTAAGCATATTACAGGGTGCGGGGTGCGCCTGATCGCCGTTCTTTCTACAGTTATCTAGGAAGACTGCGAAGTCAGGGATTGCTGGAACGACATCCTAACTCCCGGCGGGGACAATTAGCTTACCGGCTGACGGAAAGAGGAAGAGCAAGAATAGAATACTTGCGCCGAACCTCCTGAAGCGGTCGCAATGCTCCTGATAAGCGGCGCGGACTCCGAGCCTCCAACGTTACGTGTGTACGTAACGTTACAGCCGGGTTCGATCCTGGATTTTTTCTATGCTTGCTCGAAGTCTGATCCGCGATCAGAACGATTGTTCTGCACTTCAGTAGTCTTCTTTCACGCGTAAGTCCCAAGACAATTCCCCACTGCCGCAATTGCGGCAAGCTCCATCCCGAGCCGGTCCTTCAAAGCCGCATGAGCACTCAATATAGTACTCCCGCCGAACAATAACGTGTTTGACTTTGCTTCTCTCTTCCGCACATATTTCTCGGGACCGGCGCGGCGTCACAAAGCCTTGCCCTCCGAGAGAATCGACCAGGAAGTGAATCTGCGATTTTGACCTTGCATGCGGGAATTTGGGATCACGCAAGATTTTCAGTATCAGGTCCGCGAATTGAATAAGACTTCCTCTAATCCCAACTGCTTCGTCTCGAACAGCGGAAACGATCTCTTTGGCAGAGTGCGCGACTAAAAGTCGCGCACCGAGTTTGGGCCAGAACTGGTGCAAGACAATGCGGTAGTGGTCGGCTTGCCCAAGTACAAACGAACGCTGGATGAGAACCGGCCTGCCGCGCCGTCGTTTTTCCGCGTTTTTCTGGGATCCTTTTGGCCTAGTCATGTAATTTCTGCTTTTCCGGAGGATGTCGCTCCCAACCACGTCATTATACGGATATATGCGTATATATACCAGTATTTTAAGGTTCGAGAATTTCTTGCGCTGCGCGTACCCCTATCTAGCGTTGCTTATAATTCATTTTGCTGTTGCGGGAATTACACCGCCGTAGGACTATTTATGCGGAGATTATCAAATGCTAGTCAAAGAAATACTTTCGAAGAACGCAAAATGGTTTCCCTGCACTGTTTGCCTAAAGCCCCTCGATGTCCGGACGACCAAGCGGAAAAAGCCCTATGTCATCTGCTCGAATTGCGGCGGGCAGATGTTCGTCCGCGAACAGGGTGGAATCGCCGCCTTTGAGAGATTGGTAGACGAAGGCGTGCAAACGGACGTATGGACACGAATCGGACAACTGGAAGAGCGCTACCAACTGAAGTGTCCCGAGTGCAAGAAGACTTTTTGGGCCAGTCCCGAATTGCTGGGAACGAATTGGTTCAACAGCAAAGCTTCGGGGTACCGCTGCGGCAGCCGGACGCATTCCTTCGTTCCGGGTAGGCACTTGCGTTCGATTTGATCCCAAAGCGGTAGCGAGGCTCCGTTCGCAATAAATTTTAGGCGAAAATCTCGTTCACCTTCTTACGAACAACCTGACTTCTAGATGGCTTCAGATAGCGCATGGTGCTTTCCATGTCAGAGTGCCCTAGCCACTGCTGTACGGTACGAAGATCGACCCCCGCCGACAGACATCGGGTTGCGAACGTCGCACGGAACTCGTGCAGCCAGAAGCTTTCTTTTTTCAAGTTCGCACGGTCTGCTATGTCCTTCAGGCAGTCCAGAAAATCCAGCTTCGGCTTGCATCCCGCGATAGGAAAGATTAAGCCACATGTCTTATCTGCTTTGCTCTTCCAAACCTTCAGTTTCTTTACTAATTTCGCCGGAATGGGAATCTCACGCTCTTTGTACGCCTTTGGAGTCCATCCCCTGTCGGGTTTATGGCTAACTCGAACCGTGGCATGGGCGAAGTTGACATCGGCCCAGTACGCGTACATCAGAAGCCGGAGATTAAGGCTCAGCGAGTTGACTTTCCGTCAGCGTCTTGGAAACCGAGTTCTGCGCTTCCCATAAGGCCGTTTCTGGATAACTTCTGGTTTGCCGGGAATCGGGGAGTTAGCCACGATAAAGTGCGTTTCCCCAGTACAAATTCGCCGGAATCTATGATCGCTCCGACACGCCAGTCATCGCCAAACGTGACGATTCAAGATTTCCTGTAATTTCGCTGCCTCCCTGCAGGGATACGCCTCGACGATTTGGTCGAGGTCGAAATTCGTGCCAATTTGGACGTGCCGTGTGACAGTTGGGGGTTGACCGACCAGTTCCTCAGGGGAGTCCCATGAGAACTTCCAATTCTCCGCCAGACGCGGTCGGGCTGACCGCATTCGGGATAGCCCATTGGAGCGAAACTCTCGAACGATTCGGTACAAATCTTTAATGTAAGGCGCTGACCTTTGTGGGCGCCCAACCTGCGTCCTCAAAAGAAAATCCGATCGCCACATTGGGATGTTCTTTTCCGCCAATCTCCACGTATGGATAGACAAAATAGTTTAGCGGGGGGCCTTCTTGAGCAGGGGCGAGTTTGAGATCCCGTCCTTGCGTGAACTGCACCCGGTTCACGTCATGCGCGCCAAAAAAATAATCGTGTTTCTCCGGGTGCTTCCACGCCTCCGAAATATCGACCGGCACCCATCCCACTGAATCAAGATAAAACTCGGCCCAGCAGTGGTACCCAGGAATCTCGGCGGAGTGCTTGTCGGCCGGGAGCGGGAAGCCTATCTGAAAGCGCGCTGGAATCTTCTCGGCGCGCGCCATCGAGATAAACACGGAGTGGAAATCCGTGCAGTTGCCGTGCTTCGCATCGCAGGCCCACAGCGTGTCCCCGTGTCCCCAGCCAGTGCCGCTCTTGTCATACTTCATCGTGCGAAAAACGTAGTCGTAGATGTCCTTCGCCTTTTCGAGGGGTGTGGTTGCGCCTTTTGTTTCCTGTTCGGCGAGCTGCGCAGGAACGCCGGTGACCGGCACTAAGTGGTCCGGTTCCAGAAACCGCGCCAACTCGACGCGAGGCACCTTCGCGGACGGTGCGGCACCAACTGGCTTCCCGTTGACCAGCACGACGTGCTCCTTTCGAACAACGTCATAATCCACCGAGAACTTGTAGTCGTCCTTATCGGCCTTCGAAGCTTCTGCGTACAGCACCTCGTTCCCGTATTCTGGCT
>JBARKD010000534.1:0-3442 GCA_049800615.1 Acidobacteriaceae bacterium
GAGCTCATGCTACGTTCTACCACGAAGTCGATTCAGTACACGGCGATTACGTTTCGAGGGTTTGCCCGCGCTCAGAGAATCGAAGCGCGGCATCGCCTTGCGCTCTTCCGCCAGCTGCAGGCGCAGAGCACGGCCCGCTTCGGTTTCACGGTACAGCGTTTGTGCCACCGCCGCCGGACCGCGAACGCCGCTCAGAAGCAGCACTTCCACTTGAAAATCTCCGCCCTCGTTCTTCACTTGTAACAGATCGCCCACGCGAACCGGTCGGGCGCTCTTGGCCGGCTGCCCGTTGGAGGTAATTCTGCCCATCTCACATGCCCGTGCGGCCAGCGCGCGCGTCTTGAAGAACCTGGCAGCCCAGAGCCACTTATCCATCCGCACATCCTGGTTCAACCTTCTATCCCCCGCGGGGCCATCTTATCTGAGCACTGCTCCTTCACGAATCTCGTCGGTGGCACGCTTGACCACCAACTGCCCCGCCTTGACCGGACCGCGAATGGACACCTCGTCGCCAGCTGCCGGCCCTTTGCGTACGTCGAGCCAGTGGGCGCGCCCATTGACCGCCGCGATAACAAAGGTTCGTTCCGTGGTAGTCACCACACTCGAAGCGGGAACAAACAGAGCGGTGTCATTTGTGCCCACGGGCCACTCCACAGTAGGGTACATGCCCGGCGCGAGCGTGCTGTCGGAGACATCCAATTCGACCATCATGGTCCGGGTTTGTGGATCGAGCGCTTTGGCAATGCGCGCGATCGCGCCGGTATAGCTTTTGCCGGGATGAGCCGGAACATGGAAGACCACAGATCTGCCTTTGACAATCGAGCCTACGTAACTTTCGGGCACTGGAACCGCCAGGCGCAAATGCGCCGTCTGCTGAAGCTTCAAGAGCGGGGTGTGCCCATTGCCGTCTACCATCATGCCCGGATGCACAAAACGATCCGTAATCGTGCCATCAAAGGGAGCGCTCACCCGCAGGTACGATTCCATATCGCCCGCCGTCACCATTCTGGCCTTTGCCGAGCGGACCGCCGCCGTTCGGCTTTGCAGAAGTGAATCCGCCGCGTCCTTTTGCTTTTCTGCCTGCACCAGTTCGTTCCCGGCAACTGCCCCCGGGGTTTGGGCAGCCTCTTGCAATCGAGCATAGGTGCTGGCCGCGGCTGCCGCCTGCGCCCCCGCCTGTGCTTCGTCAGCCTCAGCCTGGTGCACGGCCGATTCTAACGCATTTGTTTCGGACCGCATTTCCGGTGCTGACAGCTGGACCAGGAGTTGTCCCCGGCGCACCACGCTGCCCCGATCGACCAGAACTTTCTCTACATAGCCAGGAACACGTGCTTCTATATCGGTTTGCAGATAGGGCATTAATTCCGCGGTAAGCGGAATGGTCTGCGATGCCGATTGGCTCTCTATCTTCACCAATTCAACGTGCGTGGTGTTCTGTGCAAGCGCGCAGACTGCGAAGGGTAGAAGCAGGCAGAGCTTATGGCTGAACATAGTAGCGGCTCGTTGGGTCTTCCGGGTTGAGAGAATTGGAGGTGACGCTCGCCCTCCTTTGCAAGAGCGCGTAAAACGCGGGAAGCACCAGAAGTGTAGTCAGCGTGGAGAACATGAGACCCCCGATCACAGCGCGGCCCAGGGGTGCGGATTGGGCGCCGCCCTCTCCGATGCCGATGGCCAGCGGGATCATGCCGCAGATCATGGCAGTTGCCGTCATCAGGATGGCGCGTACACGGCCGGTTGCTCCGGCCCGTGTGGCCGTCTCTATATCCTGCGGCTCACGCCGGGCTTGCTCGGCAAAGCTTACCAATAGGATCGAGTTGGCGACCGAGATGCCGACCGCCATAATCGCTCCCATGAAGCTTTGAATGTTGAGCGTGGTTCCGGTGACGAGGAGCATGAGAACAACGCCGCTGAGCACGCCCGGAATTGTCGACAGAATAGCCAGCGGGAGACGCAGAGATTGAAAATATGCCATCAGGAGCAGAAAAATGGCGGCGATGGCGAGCAGCAGGCCAGTCCGCAGCCCAGACGTGGTTTCTTCCAAAGCCGGAATCTGACCTCGCACCACAACCGTCAAACCTTTGCCCGGTGGAGCAATCTGTTTGAGGGCAGCCTCAATCTTCTGCTTTGCCTTGCCCAACGCGATGCCATGCAGGTTGGCGGTGACACTTACGATGCGTTGCCCGCTGAAGCGTTCGATGGTTTCTGGCATTGTTCCGTACTGTAGTTTGGCCACCTGTCCCAGCAGCGGCTGAGATTGGCCATCGCGCATCACCGGCAGCACTGAAAGCGCGCCGAGTCCCTGCATACGATTGGGCGGCAGTTGCACCTGGATCTGAAAGGCGTTGCCGGTCCTCGGATCGCGCCAGTAGTTGGGAGCGATGAAGCGCGAGGACCCGGTCGCGGGCACAAGAGAATTGCTTAAATCCGCCATTGTCAGTCCAAATTGGCCGGCGTAGTCGCGATCCACGTTCACGTCCACAATCGGGTAGGCCTGTGATTGAACTACTGAGATATCCCGTAGGAAATCCAGTTGATGTAATGCAGCTTCCACTTTCGCCAGGTAGGCGTAATCCTGATCAAGGTCGACACCCTGCACGTCAATCTGTACCGGCGTGGGCGAACCGAAGCTCATCACCTGGGACACAATGTCTCCGGCCTCAAACGACATCTTCAAATTGGGCATCTGTTGCTGAAAGGCCTGGCGAAGCGACTCTCGCAGGCGTTCATCATTCGGGTGTCCGCGGCGGAGCTGTACCTGAACCAGGGCCTCTTCCGGGCCGCTGGTAAAAAGGTGAATCAAATTGACGGGATAGCTCGACGGCTGGACTCCCATATAGTCCGACGTAATCTCAACGTTCTCGTCGCCCACGGTTTTCCGGATAAGCGCAAGGGCCTCCAGGACCATCGGCTCTGTCTCTTCGATGCGGGTACCCACCGGGGCCTTAAGGCGCATGCGCAGCACTGGCCCATTCGCGTCCGGAAATATCTCCGTGCCGATGAGCGGCGTCAACAGCAGCAGAATGATCCCAGTCAACGCCAGGTAGCCGGCAATGAGCGGCCATCTCCATGGAAGTGCGCCCTCGAGATAACGGTCGTAGCGGTCGCGGAGCCTGCCGAATGCGCCTTCTTGTATTTCTCCGCGGTGTGACTCCTTCATCATCCAGGTCGCGAAGACCGGCACCAGGCTGCTGGAGAGAAGGTAGGAGGCAATCATGGCAAAACCTACCGTGAGCGAAAGCGGAATGAAAAGCTGGCGGCCAACACCGCTCATGAAAAATGAAGGAACGAACACCGCGAGCACGCACAGCATCGAGAGCAGGCGAGCGATGACGGTGCGGCGGCAAGCCTCGAGCACGGCCTTGGCGCGGGAAATTCCCGGAAGCATTTGGGTGTGGATGTTTTCGATCTCGACCGTCGCTTCATCCACCAGGATGCCGACCGC
>JBARKD010000535.1:0-7863 GCA_049800615.1 Acidobacteriaceae bacterium
GAAATTCTGCCGCACAACCTGCCTGAATACTTCTATAGGAAAACGAAAACCGGCGAGCTGGAATTCGCTGTCCCCGGCTGGGACGTGCGGACGCTCGACTATGACCTCGCTTTGGAATTACATAGAGCTCCTCTGTCCAGCAAGATCAATCTCCGCAGCCTGGCAGATTCGGGGTTCACGAACCCGTCGAACCTGCTTGACACCAATGAGTATCTGGCTGCCCGCGGTGACGCGCGGGTGAAGGATTGGGCTAGCTGGGTGGCCAACGCGAATTTCAAGACCGACGAGGAACGCGCGCGCGGACTCAATGCTGTCGGCAAAACGGACGCGCGGCGCCCCCCGGACACCATCAGCTATCTGGAGATGCAGTCGGTGATGCGGATGATCATTCTAAAGGTCATGTACGAGAACAAAATCGATGTATTCGTGAACCCCGAGCAGACAACGCCGCCGTACCTGCTGGGCGGGGCGCCCGAGCCTGAAGTGAATAACCGGGCATCCGCCAGCTGTTGCCAGATATTCACCGCGCTGATCGGCGGGCCGGAGGCGGATGTGCCGGCAGGTTATACCAGCGTCACATACGACCCGAAATACGTGTTGAGCGCGGACAAGAAGAGCTACGTCCCGGTTACTGGAACGGTCGAAACGAAAATGCCGCATCCCATGCCGATCAGCCTGATGGTCTGGTCTGGACCGGGAAGCGACGCGGATGTGATCAAAGTGGCGTCAGCTTATGAGGCGGCCACACATCACCGTGTGCCACCGCCCGCGTTTGGGCCTGTGCCAACGCCTGCGCGGAATTGGGGCCAATGAGACATGCGTTTCGGCGGTGGTTTGTATGGGTTTAGGCAGTTTGCAGCGCTCCGCCTGGGTGGAGGGTGAAACGGGGGATCGCGTGCTCAGTCTATTTCCCGGCGGGGAAAGACGCATGTCCTGCAGCCGCAGCCATAGCTGGCCTCGATCTAACTGAGGTCTGAGACAGCTTCTTGTGGCTCATCAGGTCGAAGATCACGTCCTGCAACGCTATCTTGAAGTTGCTGAGATTGGAGGACTCAAGAACGGTGCGCCAGGCCGCTCCAAGATGCAAGGGAGGGATCGGTTCCTCAAACGACACCATCTTGACACCAGGAAACGGCGCCAGCAAACGCCATTCAGTATTGAGCGCAACGCCAACGCCGGCCGCCACCAACGCCTCCTGCGCACTCTGCCTGACCGGAGCCTCGATAAAATTCGGCTCAACACCGTATGGGGACAGCAAGCTCTCCACCAGCTCATGCGTTTTGTCGCAGTACTGACGGGCCGCGACAATGATCGGCTGCGAAGCAAAATCACGCACAGAGATGCTGCCTTTTTGGGCGAATCTCGAACCTTCTGGCACAACCGCGTAGATACGCTGTTTCGTGATCAGCTTAAAGGTGATACCGGGCACCTCAACGCGTCTCACCATTAGCAATACATCAACGCGGTTCTCCTGTAACGCTTGGAGCTGCTCAATGGGTGAAAGACTCCAGAGGCCAACGCGGACATTCGGCGAAATTTCCTTGAGCCGGCGAATGACCGCGGGCAAAATCACTTGTTCACCGGCCGGCGCGCAAACCACGCGCAAGGGCTGCTCCGAGGCCAATGAAGCCACGCTGTTTGTAAACCGGCGCAGCTCGCTAAGGATACGATTTCCGGTGGAGACCAGGTTGCGGCCTGCTTCAGTCAGTTCCACTCGACGGCGGTCTCGATCGAACAACTGCACGCCTATCGCTGATTCCATCGACTGGATCTGGAAAGTCAAAGCCGGCTGCGACATGTAGAGCAGCCGTGCGGCTTTGCCAAAGTGCAGCGTCTCCGCCACCGTGAGGAAACACTCTAAATGTCTGATCTTCAGATCCATACAATTCTCCGCAGTGCTGAGTGCCCATTGGCAGAGATAGATAGATTGGGCCAGGAACCGTCCTGGGCTTCAATCGCATTGATTGTGCTTGGGGTCTGATCTTGGCTGAGTGTAACGCAATCTTAAAAATTTGCAAGGAAATTTGGCCCACGAATCCCATATCCGCCGTTCACAACGATTCCATGTGGTGGTCGGGGATCGATCCGTTGCTTGCAAGTTCCCTAAGAAGATCGTGAGATTCTGCGGCCCACTGTGTTGGCTCAGACGCACCGCGCGATCAGTCCCGAAGGTGCTCTGTACGGAGTGACGGAACAAGACGGAACAGGACCTCTTATGCCGATTCCGAGCGGGTGACGGGCGATTTGGGTTGCGGGCTATTCTGTCTCGAATCTATGGTTTGCAAAAACTGCTGTTTTAGATTTTCAAGACCGCCTGTTTCCACCGCTCACACATCCCTCCGCGCGGACGGTAACAATTGATTAGCACCGCCTGACAGCATCGCATGGCTAGAACTTGTCTCATATATGGGTCTGCGGCTTCTGGTTGGACCCTGAGCCCCGCTTGAGGGCGGGTCTCATGCGCGGCCTCTCCGAAATTTGTCTATTTATGAGACCAGTTCGAGTGTCCGCCAGAGTCTGAAACGTTATAGATCTGAAATTCCCGAATCATCGCAGCGTCCGTGCTGGACAGAATGTTGAGCCGAACCCGGCTGGCCGTGACCGGTGCAAAAACGTCGATCTTCTTGTGCCCGACCGCTTGCGCCGCAGTCACCGTTTTCCATTTCGTCCCGTCCCATGCATCGATCGAATAGGACTGGATTCGCTGGCCGGCATTCAGCCACTCCATCGTAAGTGCGCGGTTGAAAGTGACCGCCGCGGGAAAGCTCACTTCCAGTTGAGAATGATGAGAATGCTCAGGCGCCGACCAGAATGTCGCCGGGTCACCATCGAGCGCAGCAGACACTTCCGCCGAAGCGGGCAGCCCCCCGAGGGCCAGGTTGTTCGCGTAACGCTCATGCAAAGCTTTGCCGAACTCCGCGAGGCGGCTTGCGTCGCTCTCCGGGAGCAGTCCGCGCCGATCAGGCGCAAGACCCAGCATGAGCTGAGCGCCATGGCCCACGCTGTCGTCATAAAGCGACAGCAACTCCTGCACACTTTTGAGCGAAGCCTCATCCTGGGGATGCCAGAACCAATGCAGCTTGCGCAGCGGTGTGTCCGCTTCGACAGGCCGCCAGCGCAAATACCCGTGGCGATCGATCACATTCCAGTTTTCGTACTCCACGCGCCCGCTCTCCGAGCCCGCCCAACGTGCATCGCCATACTCGAATAGTCCCGTATCGGCGAAGACGATGGCATTCGGCTGATAAGTACGCAGCGTCTCAATAATTTTAGGAAAGTTGTAGACGTGGCCTCCGCTCCCGGCGCCATCGAGCCAAAACTCGACCAGCTCGCCATACCTCGTCGCCAACTCCGTCAGCTCAGCGCGGTAGTATTCGTCGTAAGCGGCAGCGTCCTTGTATCTCGGGTCGTGGCGGTCCCAGGGCGAAAGGTATACCCCAAACCTTAAGCCGAATTTTCGCGCGGAGCGGGCTACCTCTCCCACTACGTCGCCCTTTCCGTCTTTCCACGGACTCGATTTGACGCTGTAATTGGTTTGCTCCGTCGGCCAGAGGCAAAAGCCATCATGATGTTTAGCAACCAGCACCACATATTTGGCGCCCGCATCGCGAATCGCCCGCATCCATTGATCGGGATCAAAGCCGCTCGGATTGAAAACGGAAGGATCCGCGGTTCCATCCCCCCATTCCCTGTCAAGGAAAGTATTGGTAGAGAAATGGATGATCACCCCAAACTCCAGGTCCTGCCACGCCACCTGTTGCGGAGCCGGTTTCACGTCGGGGAAGCTTTGACCGCGCCCAGCAAAAGGCAGGAAGAGAAGAGCCAGGAAGAGAAGACCAAAGCTCACGCCAAAAGAACGAACAGCAAAAGGTCTCATCCGCAGATCTCCGCAAGAGACAGACTAAACCACCAGCACGCGAACGCCCTTTGCCGCAAAGGCCCTGGAAGCATCTTCGGAAACACCGTCGTCCGTGATGATCAGGTCGATCTCATGAATCGGGCACACGACGGCTGGACTGGTTTGGCCTATCTTGCTCGAGTCGGCCACCACAATTACCTGCTGTGCCTGGCGGACCATGGCACGGAAAACCGCCGCCTCTTCCACCTCGATGGTGGTCGCGCCGTGGACCGGATCGACGCCAGTCACGCCGACAAAGAGCCGGTCCAGCACAACGGAAGAGATGGATTCGATCGCGGCTGGACCTACCAGCGAAAAAGCCCCGGCCCAGCGCATGCTGCCGCCGCTCAGCGTCGTTTGCAGGGTGCTGGAGCTGAGCTCCATCCCGATATTGACGGCGTTGGTGAGGATGTGCAGGCGTTTTCGATGGAGCAGTTGCCGGGCCACCAGGGTGGTCGTAGTGCCCGCGGCAATGCCGATCGTTTCGCCCTCCTGCACCAGGGCGGCAGCACTGCGGGCGATGCGTTGTTTTTCCGTGGCGAACCGGTCCTCTCGCACTTCAAAAGAAGCGTCGAAGCGAAACGGCTCATAGACCGCTTTGCCCGGATTGGCCAACATCGCCCCGCCATGCGTGCGATGCACCAGCCCACGTTCTTCGAGTCGAGTCAGATCCCGGCGGATGCTGGCAGAAGAGGCGCGCAGAGCGGCCGTGAGATCCTCAACCGGTGTCTTGCCATTGCGCAAAAGCAGACGCAAAATCTCTTTCGCCCGCTTGTCGGTTTTTATGGACATGGCCGCGCTGACTGCTCCGCCTCCCTTTCTCCTTGAGTCGCCTGCAAAATCGATTTGAACCGCCGCACGCCCTTTTCCAGCACGAGATATCGCGTAAACTCGTCTTCATCCGTGCCGATCTTCACCTCGGGTCAGAACGAGTACTTCCCGGAAAATTGAAAACGCCTCTCCTGTGATCGAATGGAGCTCTGGCTGGCAATCTGGCCAAAGGTCGCATCTGTGACTCCAATGTCCGGGTTCCCATAGCTCACGATATTGAGCGCGTTGAACGCATCGAAGCGGAATTGGAAAGCCTGCTCCCGAAAAATCGTGAAGCTTTTGAAAATCGAGGCGTCCACATTCACGAATCCGGGACCACGAACGGCTCCATTGCTCGAGGTGCCAAAGGCGTTCAGCGCCGGCACGCCGAAGGCACAAATGCCATTGTCCAAGCCGGCCGTGGTGCACGGAACGGCCGAGGGATCGGTGCCGAACCATTGATTGATGCCGCGATGCGAGATCTTCAATTTTCGATACTGATTCGCGCGCGAGGCGCCAAAGCTATTGGAGTTGTTGGAACCACCCGTGATCGATTGAGGAAAGCCCGAATAGCCGACGCCGGCCAGGGCGATCTTCCATCCGCCAATCGCTCCATCGACGAATCGATTCGCCCCGGAGAGAAAGTCCCGGCCCCTACCTATAGGCAATGCGTAGACGCCGTTCCCCGATACATTGTGGAGGACATCATATCCCGCAGGACCATAGTCAGCGCCGCTGTCATAGTAGTTTTGGAAGGCCCCGCTGTAGCCATTCACGTTGAGCGCATAATTTCCCAGGCTGTTGGTCAAGGCCCGGCCATAGGTGTAGTTGAAGGTGAACTCCAGCCCGTGGCTGAGATGCTGGCGCAGCACCGCCTGCAGCGCGTTGTAGTTCATCATCGCGCGCGATTCGGTAATCAGCAGAGAATTGGAGCCGATGCCCAACGAGGAATCAATGCCGTTCGCGCCAATGTAGGGATTGTTGTAATAGGGTGCGGAGGTGGGATCGCCATTTACCGTGTACTGGTTGAGATTCCCATAATCTTCGATGTGCTGGCCCTGTTCGCCAAGGTAGGTTACCTCGAGCGAAGTGGAGTTGGTCACGGCATACTGCAGTGACAGATTCCATTCCTGCACATAGGCCGGCTGGATATTCTGCGGGTAAACGTTGAACGTGCCGCCGTAACTGACACTCCCTCCACCAAACCCCTGCTCCGCCGTCCGCGGCGTGGTCACGGCGCCGGGTGCAGGCGCAGTTACACTCACATTTACCGCCTGGATAAAGGGAGTGATCGATGTCAGCCGCTGGTTCGACGAATTGCCTTCAAAAAAACTGACAGCCCCATAGCCGCCACGCACCACGAAGCGGTCAGCCGCCTGATAGGCGAACCCGATATGCGGCATGATCTGGTGATAGTTCCATTGGTAACAAGCGCGGTTGCTGCACAACCCCGATCCCACCGGCGCACCTACCGGCACAACACCCGCATAGATCACTTGCCCGGTAGCGATATCGATGTTGCCGGTCTTGTTATTCTCCTCGATCCAGGGCTGATCGATCTCATAGCGCAATCCGAAATTCAAAGTCAGCTTGGGCAAAACCTTGTAATCATCGTTGAAATATTCGGCCACTCGCCACTGACGCTGGCCCACATTGATGCTGTTAAGTGTGGCCGCGGCCGATTGCACGCGATCCAGAACAAAGTCAGCTCCGGGCCAACCGCCGGCATTGGCCGCATTCGGGTTCGCCGTGAAAGCGCCCGTGTAGTTCAGAGTGCCTAAATAGCCGTTGTTGTTGGCCGTAGGGTAATTGTTCTGGTAGCGAAGTGCTTGCACACCGAAGCTCAGCGAATGCCGTCCGCGCAGCCATGTGAGAGTGTCGCTGTAAGTGTAGGTGTTATCAATCAGGCCGCCGCTATCGGCGGTCGTTCCCACGTCGCTCAGGTCGCTGCCTGGGTTGATGCCTTGATTGGTGAAGCCGTCGTAAGCCTGGTTAGGAAACGTAATTCCGACCTTGGCGTTACCCGAGGTCCCGAACGCTCCCGTGGGATCGATGGGGAATCCCTGGGCCCATTTCGTCCGCGTAAAACCTGCTCGCGCAGAATTCACCAGCGTAGGGGAGAAGGTGTGAACCCAGTTGCCGCCAAGAAGCCAGGTGGGATACCGGTTCACTCCGGGAAAACTGATGAGCAACGGGTCGGTGGTTCCATCCGAGGCGGTCGAGATCGAATAAAAGCCGGTGATTTTGTCCGCCTCTCTCAGGTCATACTCGATCTTGATATCACCCTGGTTGTTTACCTTGTAGCTCTTCGATGGTCCCTGGAAGTTGTTCTTGGCAATGCCATCCGTGGGCGTCGCATTGGGCAAGGGGTAATACTTCGGATTTGCAAACAGGAACTTCGCCACCGGGTTCGCAATAGGGACGTTCTGATTGTTGGCGTACGGCGCGAAGTTATTGAGCGGATCGTAGAGTTGGATTGGATTGGTCGAGTTAAGCAAGGCGGAAAAATCGCCGTTCCGCATGGCTTGTGTCATCACGCTGGCCGAGGCAAATCCGCCGGTGTGATAGCGCGCTCCGAGATAATCGACGAAAAAGAACAACTTGTTCCGCACGATGGGACCGCCAAGCGTGCCCCCGAACTGCGATTCCGAAAACGGATTGATCGGGATGCCCTCGTTGTTGTTCGTCCAGGAATTGGCGTTGAGGTGATAATCCTGAACGTAGCCGTATGCCGCCCCGTGAAACTGATTGGTTCCGCTTTTGAGCACGCTGTAGACGCCGGCGCCATTCACGTTGCCGCTTTCGACCGGCGAATTGGCGGTCACCACTTTGATCTCCTCCAGCGCCTCAGGGGCCGGACTGTACGAGATCAGGTTGTTGAACGTCTCGTTCATGTCGATACCATCGAGCGTGTAATTATTCGATTGCGCGCGGTTGCCATTGATATTTGGCGTGTCCGTGTAGTAAGTGCTGCGCTCGATGCTCTGCATGCCGGAAGTGCCCTGGGTATTGACCGCGCCGGGCAAGTAGAGGGTCAGCGCGGAAAAGTCCAGACCATTCAACGGAAAGTTTTGAATCGTATTCGAGGTAAACGTGCTGGCGATCACTGCGTCATTCGTGTTCAGAATGGGCGCAGCCGCGGAAACGTCCACCGT
>JBARKD010000536.1:0-1587 GCA_049800615.1 Acidobacteriaceae bacterium
CCTTCAAACCCTCTTCCTGGCCAAATTGCGTCGTAAAGATCTCTGCCTTGATGTTGGCCTTGACCCAATCCAACACCGGCGCCAGATCCGCATCCGTGTACGAAATCTGCTGGCTGGTGAGAAATTCCTTGAACGCCGTCATCACCGTATCGTCTACCTGGAAATCTTTGCCAACGGTCCGGTTCGACATGTAGTGCTTGGCGAAGTTGAAGAACGCGTAATGCTCCAGCAGAACATCCTGAACCGGGACGGACTTGGGAGTGTCGATTTTGTCGTCGGGGGTAATCCCGCCGCCACCAAACACGGTGCGCCCGGAATCGGTGGCCTTGACCTCGCGACTCTTCGTATCCTGCGGCTGATCGTGGTTGTAGTAATAGTCGTAAAGCGAAACGCCGTTGTAATTGCGTTGGATCAGGCGGCCGCTGGGCGTGTAGTAGTGATACGTTGTCAGCGCCAGCCCGGTGTTGTCGCTCAGCGTGTAGACCGTCTGCACCAGCCCCTTGCCGAAGGTCGTCTCACCGGCGATGATCGCGCGGTCATGATCCTGCAAGGCGCCAGAGACAATTTCAGCCGCCGAAGCGGTGCCGTGATTCACCAGCACTACGACGGGATATTCGCGGCCTCCATTGCCATGAGTCGCACGATACGTCTGTTCAGGAAAGGCACGGCCGCGCTGGGAGACGATCACCTGACCCTTTTCCAGGAACTTATCGCATACTGCTACCGCTTCACTCAACAAACCGCCCGGATTTCCGCGCAGGTCAAGAACCAGACCATCGATGTTGCCGAAGTGATCCAGGGCATCAGAGAGCTCCCGGCCAGTGGTTTCCTGGAAATTCGTGATATGCACATAGCCGACATTCGGCCGAACCATATAAGCGAGATCGATGCTGTTGTGCGGTATCTCGTCCCGAATCAAATCGAATACCAGCGGTTTCGCTGCCCCCTCGCGTGCAATCGTTATTTGCACGTGGGTCCCTTTAGGTCCTTTGAGGACGTTGGCAACGTCTTCCGAGTTCATGTTGTCGGTGGACTTGCCATCGACCGCGACAATCACATCTCCGGGCCGGATACCCGCTTTAAAAGAGGGTGTGCCTTCGAACGGACTGACCACCACAATCTTGTTGCTCTGCGGCTGAATCAGCATGCCCACGCCGTAGTACTTGCCATGCTGATCTTCACGCATCTTGGCATAGGCTTTGGGGTCGTAGAAGCTGGAATGTGGGTCAAGCACGCGTAGCATACCCGGGATAGCCCCGTCGTACACTGCCTTTTCCGCCTTATCGCCGGTCAGCGGCTCGGCATAGTTTTGTTCCACCAGGTTGTAGACACTGGTGAAGTTGCGCAAATCGTCACGCAAAGCGGACTCATCAGAACTGGATTGCGCGCCCAGTCTCTGGCTCACCACCGTGCCGAGAAAGCCGCAAACAACGAAGAAGAGGAGAATGGAGAACAGAAACCGTCGTGTACGGGATGCCATTGTGCGGTAATCCTCAGGGTCCGGAGGCGCAGGGAGGGGGCGGTCCTGAGGCGCGGCCCGGAGTGTTCTTGATCGAAGTATACCATTGGACGTAAGCTGGTCTGATA
>JBARKD010000537.1:0-4631 GCA_049800615.1 Acidobacteriaceae bacterium
GCGCTCCCTGGGTTTAGGTGGAGATCTTCAAGGCTAGCTTCGACACCTTTTTCGTATTGCCCCAAATAGGTGTAATCGACGCCCAGGTTGCCGAACGGCTCACTACTGCGCGGGTAGGTTTTGGCCCTCAAATTGTTCGGCCAGATCCTGGTTCGGAAATCCGCCCGCCAGCACAGTCAGCAGATCCCGTTGTTGAGCCAACTGTTTCAGCAGCGGAGGCAAGGTAGCGGCCACTTGCGCGAGCTGAGATTCCTGTGCCGCGACATCAAGCTCGCTGGCATATCCCTTCGCATACTGATCCCGCAGGATCTTCAACATGTTGGTGTTGATGGTGATGAGTTCCTGGGTCGCTGCAATCTGTCCCCGCAATGACGCTTCTTGAATGGCTCCGGCAGCCACGTTTGCGCTCAGCGTGATATGGGTTGCGGCCAGGGCAAAACGCGCCTGCTGTTCCTGCGCTTGCAATGACTCCACAGTTCTCCGGTTCAGACCGAACACGTCGGGCACAAAAGAAACGCTCACCTGCGGCGTGTAAAGGCTGTAGGTCAGAGCACTGGTGTTGGTTACCGGTGAAATATCTGCCGATGACTTGGCATGGGTCGCCGAGAAACCGCCGGTGACGCTGGGATAGTAGGCGCCCCGCTGGGCCAGCATATTTTCTCGTGCAACTATCAGCGCCGCCTGCGCCGCCTTCAGGTCGGGATTGGCTTTGAGCGAGCGCTCAACCAAATCGTTGAGCGGCTTCGAGCGAAACAAGGTCCACCACTCACCTGGAATGTCGTGCCCCTCAATCAAATGTTGCGCCTCTCCACCGGCGACGTTGCTCGTGCTGCTCGTGGTCGAAATTGGAGCGGGCGTATGACCGGAAACGTCCGGAGCGACGGGCTTCTTGAACCTGGGCCCAACCGCGCATCCTGCCGTGAGCAACAAGGCCGAGGCGACGATAAAGCTGGTGAGGCACCTTTTGCGTTTGCGAATCATACGAATGATTTCCTTAAGGCCTGCAGTGCATACCAGTTCCGTTGATTGCACCGGTATTGCTGTTACCGGAGTTTGCCGATCCACTTACGACCGGCGGGTTAGGTCCGCGATGGCGCACATTGTTGGGTAATGGGTTGAGCGATGCCACGCTGGGCGGAACACTTGTTCGGCGAACGGGCAGACCATTGTTGGTTGTTACGTTCTGGATTAATCCGCCTTTTGCAGCGACGCCAGATCTAGCTAAAGCCGGCTGACGAGGGCTGGCTGTGTTCCGGGGCAGCGGACGTTTCCGGCTGGTCGGAAGCTGATTAGAACGATTTGCCGCGATCAGGCCTGCACGGCTGTGCAGGTGATTCTTGTCAGAGGCGTGCTGCGGTGAGGCCGCATAACTTGCCTCCTGCATTAACGCGGCACAACTCACCGTCAGAAGTAGAAACGGAAGGTAGGGGACCTTCATAGTAGATCCTCTGACTGCGTGTGCGGGTGCTCGTCGCGGCCTAGAAATATCATTCGCAGCGCGGGCACAGCGAGAAGCAGCATGACGGGGCCGAGCAGCATGCCGCCCACGATCACAGTGGCGAGAGGACGCTGTACCTGGCTGCCGATCCCCGTGGAAATTGCCGCGGGAAAGAGTCCGATGCAAGCTGACAGAGATGTCATCAGCAGTGGGCGCATGCGGGTTGAGGCGGCCCGGTACATCGCCTCCACTGGGGCCAGACCCTGAGTTCTTTCATGGTTGTAGAAAGTAATCATCAGGATGCCGTCCATGACCGACACGCCGAAGAGCGAGACGAAGCCGATGGCGGCAGAGATGCTGAAATTCTGACCTGAAAGATAAAGCGCGAGGATGCCGCCCACCACCGCGTCGGGAATGCCCGCGAGAGCCAGAAGGCAGTCGCGCAGGTTATTGAACAAGGTGTAGAGCAACCCGATAATCAGCACGAGGCTGATCGGCACAATAATCTCCAGGCGTTTCTTAGCTTCCTGCAAGTCGCCGAACTCGCCCGCCCAAAGCAGCCGGTATCCAGAAGGAAGCAGCACGTTCTTCGCGATTCGTTGCTGCGCTTCCTCGACCGTGCCGCCGAGGTCGCGGCCACGGACGCTGAACTTTACCGGGATGAAACGCTGTACGCTCTCGTGATAAATCCAGGCGGCTCCAGTATCCAGTGAGATCGTCGCCAGTTCGTTTAACGGTATATAGGCGTTGGTGCCGCTGGCGGTGGTATACGCGACTTTGATGTTGCGAATTTTATCGATATTGTCGCGGTATGCCGGCGTATAACGGACGACGAGATCGAACTGCCGCTCGCCCTCCAGAACCTCTGTGGCTACCGCTCCGCCCAGGGCCGCTTGAATGACCGTGTTGATATCTCCGGAGTTGAGACCATAGCGGGCGGCTTTGGCGCGATCTACTTTGATGTTCAGATTGGGCTGCCCCAGTACCGGGAAGATGCCAAGGTCGGTGATGCCGCGCACCTGGTTCATTTGGTCGCGGACTTGCTCGGCCAGTTGCGTCAAGACTTCGAGATTGGGGCCGACGATTTTGACCGAATTGACGCCTTTGACGCCCGAGATCCCTTCTTCGATGTTGTCCTCAATGTATTGCGAGAAATTGAAGACTACTCCGGGCAACTCATTGGCGAACTCGGCTTGTACCTGCTCGGTTAGTTTGTCCTTCGTCAAGCCCCGCGGCCACTCGTCGAACGGCTTCAGCGGAGCAAATAATTCGACATTCGAGAACGGGGAAGCGTCGCTGCCGTCGTCTGGCCGTCCATGCTGAGCGACAACGGTAAGGACTTCGGGATGTCGCAGCAGAATCTCGCGCATTTTTTTCGAGGCCGCCTCGCCGTCTTCGAGTGAGAGCGTAGTGGGCATGGAAGCGCGAATCCAGAAGTTTCCTTCTTCCAAGTGCGGAAGAAACTCGCTGCCCAGCCGCGGTGCTATCAGCAAGAAGGTTCCAATCGAAAGGGCGAGCTCAATTCCCACTACCAGAGCCCGGTGGCTCAGCGAAAAACGCAGCGCAGGATCGTAGATACGGTGCAAAAAGCGTACGATCAGGGTTTCGGCTTCCTTTATGCGCTCGGGGAGCAGCATGGAAGCGATGACGGGCGTGATGGTGAACGTTGCAATCAGCGCACCGGCAAGCGCGTAGCCATAAGTCCGCGCCATGGGCCCGAAAATCTGGCCCTCGACTCCCTGCATGGTGAATAGCGGCACGAAACCGGCCACGGTGATGAGAGCCGAGAATAGAACCGCCTTGTCCACTTGTAACGCGCTGACTAGAATCAGCCGCAAACGATCCGTCCATCCGTGGGCTGCTGCTGTTTCTCCGGTAACTCTCGTTGGGTCGGGCCCCCAATGGCCGTCTGTCAGGCGCTGCAGCAATCCCTGTCTTTCTTCCTGGTTACGTTGAAAATTGCGAAAGACGTTCTCGACCAGGATGACGGCCGAATCCACGATGATGCCAAAATCCACTGCTCCCACCGACAGCAGGTTCGCGCTTTCCCCCATAATCACCAGCAGAATCGTGGCGAAGAATAGCGCGAAGGGAATGTTGATTCCAACAATCACCGCGCTGCGCAGATTCCCGAGAAAAATCCACTGGATCAAGAACACCAGCAGACAGCCGAATATCAAGTTGTGCAGAACCGTGTGCGTGGTAATGGAAATCAGCGATGAGCGGTCATAGTAAGGAACAACGTTGACTCCCGGCGGCAGACTCCCGTCGTGATTCAAGTTTTCGATTTCCGCTTCAACCTTTGGGATCATGTCGTTGGTCTGTTCGGTTCGCCTCATCACCACGATCGATCCCACGACATCACTCTGGTTGTCGCGGCCCAGGATGCCGAGCCTCGGCCGGTAGCCGATCGACACTTTCCCGACATCCTTCACCAACACCGGGACGCCGTTCTCCTGGGTCAGAACCACATTCTCGATGTCGTCAACCTTGTAACCCTGGGTCAAATCGTCATTGCCGCCGTCATCCATCAGACCGACACCGCGAATGTTGATGGATTGCTGGCCAATGCGGATTTCGCGTCCGCCCACGTTGATGTTTGCGTTGCCCAGCGCGTTCAGGATTTGGGGCACGGTCACGCTATAGGCTTCGAGCTTGTGAGGGTCCACCTCGACCTGGAATTCCTTGGTGGGGCCGCCCCAACTGTTGATGGCTGCGATGCCGGGAATAGTCAACAGGCGGCGCGCCACGATCCAATCCTGCACCGTGCGCAGATTTGCGACTCCGAAATGCTTGGGGCCGACGACCTGATAACGATAGATTTCGCCAGTCGAACTGTTGGCCTGGATATTCGGAATCTGCCCGCCGGGCAGGTTAACGTTCTGCTGTATCGCGACCGACGCCTGGGCGTAGGCGAAGTTATAGTCCACCCCATATTTGAAGCTGACCCGCACGAAGGACAGGCCATAAAACGAAGTAGAGCGGATTACGTCAATGCCGGGCGTGGTGTAGAGCCCAATCTCCGTGGGACGCGTGTAGTAACGTTCCATCTCCTCGGCAGAGAGGCCCGGCGCCTGCGCCGTGATTTCCAAGATGACGGGCGTAGGGTTCGGATACGCCTCGATGTTGAGCATCTTGAAAGCAATGAGCCCGGCGCCGGCAAACAGAATCAAACCCACCGCCACAATCGGAC
>JBARKD010000538.1:0-12230 GCA_049800615.1 Acidobacteriaceae bacterium
CTGCTTACTCTTCCCGTTGCTGTCCCTCTTCTAAACCTGGCTGCGCGCACGGCGGCAAGTGAAGACGTCTACTTTCCGCCTTCGGACGCAGAGGGCGGCTGGCGAACGCTGAACCAACCTTCGGAAATCCGTTCGATGACGGGCATCGACAAGAGCCGCCTGGATGACGCCTTCCAATATACGCAGACCTCAAGCCAGCACGGGGGGCTGCTGGTTCTCCGCCACGGATACCTCGTCTACGAAAAATATTTCGGCAGAGCCAACCGGCAAGCTAACCCCAACATGTATTCCATCGGCAAAATGTTTACCAGCGCGTGCTGCGGCATCATGCTGGCGGAGCACCGCGACCGCTTTCCTGATGGATTGTCACAGAAAGTCTTCACCCGGGAGTTCCTGCCCGCAGCATTTCCGCTGAGCTACCCGGAAATGGCTGACATCCGCCTGGGGAACTTGCTGACCATGACCTCCGGCCTTCAGAATTCCCGGCCGCCTCTGCCGCCAGGAATTTCGGATGCCGGGCACCTGACCGCAATCGTCCACGGCGAAAACGTGAGTTTGCCCTACTGGACTTCCCCCGACCCGGTGCTCGATCAGGACGGGAGCACGCTGCATGGAAAGATGTGGGCGCTGCCCGGGGCAGGTTATCTCTACAGTCAGGATCCCCATATCGCTTCGATTGTCCTGCGCGGCGTCGTGGGCATGGAACTGCAGGAATACATCGCGCAGAAATTAGCCAAGCCGATGGGCTGGGGCGAGTGGGGCTATGCCCTGCACCACAATGGCGTGACCTTGGCGCACACGCCGGGTGCGGCCGGCATTGCTCTCCATTCCACGGATGCTGTGCGTTTCGGATATTTGCTGCTCAGACAAGGCAAATGGAAAAACCAGCAGCTCGTGCCGCAAGACTATATCGCACAGCTCAGCAGGCCTTCCCCCTTCAACCCCCATTCGCCCTTCAGCCTGCAACATGAGGTCAACGAAGACGGCCACGTCGCAGGAGCGCCGCGGGACAGCTTTTTCAAATCCGGCGCTGGCGGGTTTGGGATATACGTCATCCCTTCCCTGGACATGGTGATTTACAAGATGTCCAGCCTGAATGCGGAGACTTACGATCCGGCAGCTACCGGATTGCCTTTGACCTACACACCGGATACGTCGCGCGATAACTGGAAGCCGCATCCCTTCAACCAGTTTGTCGACGGCCCGATCGATGGAGACGCGGGCGTCCGGAGGACCCTGGAGATGGCCGTCGCCGCCGTGGTTGCCTGAGGCCTACTCAGACTTGAGGATCGTCTGCGATTCGATCTTTGCCGGATCGAGCTGGACGTTGAAACCCGGGCCGGCAGGCAGGGCAATATGCGCCTTCGCCGGAACCAGCGGGTCACTTTCGAAGTGGTAGTAATGCCTCATCTTGATCACCAGGTACTCGCCCAGAGGAAAGGTCATGGGCGATTGGCTGGAGATGACGTGAATGGCTGCGCGCAGGCTGTGTCCATGTGGAATCACCGGAACGTCATGCAGTGACGCGACGGTGACGATGCGCACCAACTCCGAGACGCCGCCGCACCACTCCGGATCTGCCTGGACTACGGAAAGAGCTCCGGCCTGCAAATAACGCTCCACCTCCCATCGCCCGTAGAAGTGTTCTCCAGACGCGATGGGGATGGTGGTGCTGCGGCGCATAGCAACAAAGCTGTCGATCTTTTCCGGATGCGTCACCTCTTCCATCCAGTGCGGACGATATCGCTCGACCTGGTGGGCCCACTCGAGGGCATAGTCCTGATCCCATCCGCTGTACGCATCGAACATGAGCTCGGTGTCATCGCCCACCGTTTCCCGGAGAATCCGCACCAGCTCGACGTTCTTGCGCATGCCTTCGGGCCCCGAGCCCGGACCGTACCCCATGAACCATTTCTGATAGCGGAAACCCTCGTGCTGGAGGGCGAGCGCCTGTTTACGCACCGCCTCCGGCTCGAGCGAAAAGCCGAGGCAGCTGGCATACATCTCGACCGAGGAGCGCGTCGGCCCCCCGAGCAGGCGATACACGGGGACATCGTAGTAGCGGCCGCGTATATCCCATAGCGTGTTGTCGACCGCGCTGATGGCCATCATGAAAAAGCCGTCGCGCGAGTGACGATTGGAGCGGTACATCTGATCCCACAACGCCTCTCCGGCAAGTGCATCTTTGCCCAGCAGAAAGGGACGTAGATCCTGCTGTACGACAATCGCCGCGTCCTTCTCGATCGGCCCGTACAGTCCATCGATGCCGGCCGCTGTGCGGATGCGCAGGTATATAGCGCTGGTATGTACTTCCCGCGTGCCGGACGGCTTGTTGGCATACGGAACGGGACGCAGAGCATCGTATACATCGAGTGGGTTCACTTGAGGCTGTGCATCGATCCCGTTCTCCGCGGTGTAGGTTCCGTGCAGTTCGATCAGCTCCACGGCGTCGATCCTCAGGGGACCGTGAACGGAAGGCGCAGGCACAGCCGCGATGGCTGGGATACGGGAAGCGGCCAAGGCGCTTGCCGCGGCACCACGAAGGAAATGGCGACGTTTCATGTTTGCCTCAGGTAGAACGTCAGTGCCCTTACACTCTAACCCAGCGGATGGTGATGGCCACGCTCCTCTCGAAACCCGCCGCCCGCTGCGCGCCACTGCAGCTTTGGCCAGCCATATACTAGGGTATGAGGGATTTGCCGTGAAACTGCAGCGAAGCAAACTGACCGCCGTATGGGCAGCGGGCCTATGCCTGATGTGCGCGGGATCTTCTTACGCGCAACAGGCAGCCCAGCAGCAACCGTCACAATCGCACACCGAGCTTCCCGCAGGGCCGGGCAAGGACACCCTGGTCCGCGTTTGCAGCGGATGCCATTCGCCCGACAATGTGCTCGCCAACGGACAGGACCGCGCCGGGTGGGAGGCTACCATTCAAAAGATGGCGGGCTTCGGCGCGCAGGGCACGGACGACGAATTCACCGAAATTCTCGAATACCTGGTCAAGAACTTTCCCGCTAATGCTCCCATCAATGTGAATAAGGCGACGTCGGCGCAGCTTGTGAACGGATTGGCGTTGAGCCCTACCGAGGCAGATGCGGTCATCGCCTACCGCAAGCAGAACGGGGATTTCAAGACCATCGACGACTTGAAGAAAGTCCCCAATGTCGATGCCAAGAAACTGGACGCGAAAAAAGACCGGCTGGCGTTTTAGCGGTTCCGGCGCCGGGCATCAGGTTTAAGCAAAGCCAGGTTCAGTCCTGCCGATTCGTTAGTTACTCGTGGTTCCGGATTGGCGGGTCAGCACAGAGACAATTTCGTTATGTCCCATCGTTCGCGCCCACGCGAGCGGCTGTGCCCACGTTTCAGCATCCTTTTCTTCCGCGACAGCTCCGTGCTCCAGTAACAGTCTCACAAGTTTGATGCGGCCCCAGCGGCATGCCCAACCAAGGGGTGTGCTTTTCAGGATTTCATCGCGATAATCTGTACGCGCGCCGGCCACTAAAGCCGCACGACCGAAAGCGATTACCTCGTCTTCAGTAATCCAATCACGCATCGCCGCAATCTCGTGGAGGATGCCTCGACCGAACGATCCAACGACGTTGGCGTCGCAGGCATTCAGCACAAGCCGGAAACACTCCAGATACCCACTTCGATCGAGGTCTTTGTCGCCCGCCTCCAGCCACGGTATGTGGTGCCAGAAGCTCAAAGGCGCGGCGAGCATGTGGAACCAGCGGACATCGTGTCGAGACCAGTCGACGCGCTCCAATGCCATCCGCACTATCTCGGCGGCTCCTCCGTCGCCGCCAAAACGAAGCAAGTCCTCGACGACAGATCCTTCCGTGAGTGCGGCACTCCCGGCAAAAGTGCCGCGATCCTCCTCATCCAGAATCTGCCGGGCCAGCTGCGTGTCACGATAAAGCGCAGCCGTATCCGGCGTTACAATTCCCCCTCGTGCTCGCAGCAATTCCACCATCTCCCACTGCTTGTGGCTGTATGCGCTGTATACAGGCGACCCGCTGGAGTCGACGTGGACGTTCGGGTTGGCCCCGCGATCAAGGAGCAAATTCGCAACCTCACGCAACCCCATGGCCGCGGCGTTCCACAACGGAATGCCTTGCGAATATGCGACCCAGTCTCCTTCCCCTGAAGCCACACGCTCGTCGGGATCGAACTTGCATTCGTCGAGCAGAAACCGGAGCACCTCTACGCGATTATTTCTCGCTGCGACGGTCAATAAGCCGCCGCCATTCCATCGCACATGGTTGGCCAGCTTGCCTTCCACGAAACGGGACCGCAGCCATTGCAAGTCACCATTTGCCACAGCCGCACGGTCCACGTCATCGAGTTTCAGGGTGGGAGCGACGGTTGACTCGTGCGCAGGTTTAGCTCTGCGGTTCTCTTCTTCCTGGATGATCCCAACAATTTCGTCGTAACCCCGTTCACGCGCCAACGTCCAGGCTGACGTGGCGTCGCGGTGCGGGTAGATACCCGCCCGTGCGTTCGCGCCCTTTCGCATGAGCAGACGAGCAATCTCCGGTTCACGGTGCACCACCGCGTAATGGATCGCGCGATGCTCATCGCCATAGGAAACGGCCATATTGGCGAGTTCCGGCCGCGCCTTCAACATTGTTCGCACACTCTCGATGTCGCCGATACGCACGGCCTCAACCAATCGCCTGATGGTTACGCCATCAACGTAAGCCTTCAGCTTTGGCCAGCTATCGAAGCCATAGCTGCGCGCGATGACGAGTTGCGCATCGTGCAGTGCGAAAGTCGCGGGTTGCGGATCGTCGTAACACGCGTTGACTTCGTTGACCGCCGCCGCGTCGGCGGCCTTGAAAGCGGCCAGCAGTTCTTTCGCCTGTCGTTTGAGTTGTTCGAGGTCCGGGTGCTCGCGCATCCGGCGAGTAGACAGCTTTTGTTTCACGTGAACTCCTTTCTGTGGCGCCCGCTGTCCGCTAGCTCGGGCAGAAAAGAGTTAACGCAAAACCAATTGTCGAAAGACAAAATTCAGGAGGGACGCAGTCCCTTTCCGCGGACACGGTGGCGTCCTAGAAACACCACCTCCAAAATATCACTTGCCGTCCATCCCTGAAAGACCCAGCCGCTACGGTAGCTCCTTCAGCCAGACGTTGCGGTGCGAGATTTTGACCATTCCAGGACCTTCGATCTCGAAGCCGATCAGGCCCTTCGACTGGCTATAGGTTGGATCGTTGTCGACCAGAATTGCCATGACGTGCCCATTCAAAATGTGAATCAGCGTGTTGCCATCGGCAATGATCTCGAATTGATTCCAGTCGCCGACCTTGATAAAGGACTTTAGCTCGTCGGACGTTCCCAAGGTCGCCAACAGTCGTGGTTTCTGGCCTTGCTCGGTCTGCACCATCTGGCCCCGCCAGGCGACAATACCGCGCGGGCTGCTCTGCTCGTAAAGCTGGCCGGTGTACTTATTGCCGTAATCGAAATCCGCCTGGTAGCCCTTCATGTTCCACTTGGGATACTTCACCTTCTGCCCCTGGCTGGGAGGCACGTTGGCGCTGCGGTATTGAATCCCGCCGTTCGCGCCAGTCCCCTCCAGTTTCATTTCCAGCTTTAATTCGAAATTGGCGGGGTGACCACCGCGCCAAATGATATTGGTTGTGCCCGAAGGATTCTCAGGGCTCGATTCCGCCACCAGGGCGCCGTCTTCCACGTGCCACACCTCGGAGGGACCATCCCAGCCCGCAAGCGTCTTACCGTCAAAAATCCGAGTCCACCCGGTGTGGTCATTGAAATCGATGGGCTCGGGCTGGGTGAAGCCGGGGAAAGCACGGTGAGGAGCAGGCGCCTGGCCATGCGAAGCGCCGATCAGAATAAGACAAATCACTGCGATGACCGAATGCCGGACGAGATTGATTTTCATTCGACCTTCTCCCATTGCCTGCTTTTGGCGGATTTTAATACTGCATCGGTTACATAATCCGCGGCCGCGCCGTCGGCGAAGGTAGGCGACGCCTGCTGCTTGCGGCCGAGGGCCTGAAGGAAATCGGCGACCTGGTGAATAAAAGTGTGCTCGTACCCGATCTGCAGGCCGGGCACCCACCAGTTGCTCATGTAAGGATGATCGCTGTCGGTGACGTGCACGCTCTTCCAGCCGCGCAGGCGGCCTTCGTCGCGATGATCGAAATAATCGAGCCGGTGCAAGTCGTGCAGATTCCAGCCGGCGGACGCCCGCTCCCCGTTGATCTCCAGGGTAAACAGCGCTTTGTGGCCGCGGGCGTAGCGCGTCGCCTCGAAAGTAGCCATGGATCCATTGGCAAAACGACAGAGGAAAGCGCTGGCATCGTCAATGCCCACCGGCTCAACCTTGCCCGTGAGATTGTGCTTGCGTTCTTTGATGAATGTCTCGGTCATGGCGGTCACCTCGACAATCGGTCCGTTCAGCCATAGCGCCATATCGATGTTGTGGGCGAGCAGGTCGCCAGTGACGCCGCTGCCGGCGACCGAGACATCCAGACGCCAAAGGCCCTCACCGCCCTGGGGCAGATCCTGAGAAATCGTCCAGTCCTGCAGAAACTGAGAGCGGTAGTGAAAGATGCGTCCCAGGCGGCCCTCGTCCAGCAGTTGCTTAAGCAGGACGACCGCGGGAACACGGCGGTAGTTGTACCAGATCATGTTAGGGACCTTGGCAGACTCAACCGCTTCCACCATTGCTTTCGCTTCCGCTCCCGTGCGCCCAAGGGGTTTTTCGCAAAGCACCATTTTGCCGGCTTTGGCCGCCGCGATCGCAATCACCGCATGAGTGTCGTTGGGACTGGCGATATCAATCAGGTCGATATCCTTGCGTTGCAATAAGGCGCGCCAGTCTGTCTCTATGGATTCATAGCCCCAGTTCTGGGCGAATGCCTTGACGCGCTCCGCGCCGCGGGCACAGACGGCTTTCAGCACCGGCTGATAGGGCAGATCGAAAAAGCGCGGCGCCTGGAGAAAAGCGTTCGAATGAGTGCGCCCCATGAAGCCGTATCCGACTAAACCGATATTGAGTTTGGTTGGAATTTCAGCTGCCTCCTGATCTGAAACGGGTGTGGCTCAAATCATGCATTTGTTACTGATTCGAAAAACCGCAGATCCCTCCACTGCGGTCGGGATGACAAAGGGGAGGCTTGTGGCTTGGGTCGGGTTTGGCTCCCATAAGGGCAAACTGCAGATCCCTCGGCTTCGCTCGGGATGACAAAGGGGAGGCTTGTGGCTTGGGTTGGGTTTGGCTCCCATAAGGGCAAAATGCAGGTCCCTCCACTTCGCTTCGCTTCGGTCGGGACGACAATTCTGTTGCGCAGCCAGCCGTTGCGTCGCGGTCAGGAAACCGCGGATCCCTCCACTTCGCTTCGCTCCGGTCGGGATGACAATTCTGTCTAGGGGCGGACATTGGACCCTCAGCGGCTGAAGCCGGTCTTCTATTCGAATTGATGGCGGGGCTGAAGCCCCGCCCCTTCACGCCAAAAAGGGAGGCCTGCTTTTCCATCGCGCCTCAGCCCCAGCCGTGTGCGTTGCGCACGGCCAGCAGGGTGCCTAGTACTTCGTTCCAGGTTTGGGGCGCCAGCATGGTGGCATTGGGGAACATGCAGCCGTCCCAGCAGATGTGCTTGTACGCCTTCGTCGGCTGCCCGCTTTCGTCGCGCATCCATAGCCCCGCGACAGCGACGATGTCCATCTTTCCGTTGGGATCGACGGCTGTACAGTGACGTCCGGTTTTGTCGTGAGAACCTGAACCGCTGACCGTGCCGTCGTTCTGTGCCACGTGAAAGTCGATAGTCCAGGGACGCAGCGCATGGGTCAGCTTCTTTAGAGCTTCCATGAGAACGTCTTGCTGCGACCAATCGAAGTTCTCGGGCAGCAGGCGGTCCTCGGGAGCGTTGTAACCGAGCGTGTACAGAAGAGAGTGCGCCATGTCCGCCTGAAAGCCCAGGGTCTTCGGCCGGTTTACCATCTCCAGCAGTTCGACCATATGTTTCCAGCCATGCATGCCGCCCCAGCAAATCTCGCCTTCAGCGGCGAGCCGCTCGCCGTAGTCTTCGGCAATGAGGCAGGCTTCGCGGAATGTCTGGGCGAGACGCTTGGTATAGGCAACCGGATGCTTGGCCCATTCCGCAGGGGAGGCCGCCGAGTCGATGCGGATGACCCCGTAGCGGCGGATGCCCAGGGCGCGCAGCTTTTTGCCGATGACACAGGCCTTTTTCACCTGGGTCAGAAAGCTGGCCCGCTCGCTGTCGGAACCGATGCCGGAACCTCCGCCGGTGGGCGGCCATACTGGCGCCACCAGCGATCCGACGACTAAGCGGCGCCTGGCGATGCTTTCGGCAAGCTGCTTGAGATCGTCATCGCCGGCGTCGATGCTGGTGTGCGGCAGCGACAGAAAAAGATCTACGCCGTCGAAGCGGATTCCGTTCACCTCGGCCTGTGCGGTCAGGTCGAGCATGGTTTCGAGCGGAATGAACGGCTCCGAGTCCGGTCCCTTGCCGACGAGCCCGGGCCACATGGCGTTGTGAACCGCGGGATGCTTGTGCTGAGTGGCGGCGCTCATGGGTTCACTTTCGTAACAGAGGCTGCGCGTCCGGATTTCCCGGGCCGAAATGCTTGAGCAGCACCAGCGGGTCCGATCCGCTCAGGTTTTCGATACGCACCGCTTCTTTGGCAACGTTCGCGGTCACAAATACTTCGTCCTCGGTCATCTCCCCAAAGCGGATCATGGATGGGGTCGAGATGGGCTGCCCGGCAATCGTGCCATACCCCTGGGTCACGATGACGCCATAAGCGGCACTGTCCTTAATCGTCACGCTCCGCTTGGGCAGCACGGTGAGTTCTTTGGCCGAATAGTACGGCGTGCCGTACGTGATCCATTTCTCGACGTAGCCCTCCGGCTTGGTTTCTTCCACCGGCTTGACCGGGCGAGGGAAGGTCTTGTTGCTTTCGCCGAAGCGCGGGTTCACGTTCCCTTCCCAGTCGAGCATGCTGATCAGGAAATCAAGATCCTTGGTGTGCTCGCGGGGAACGTCCTTGGTCAGCAACTCCCAGCCCACGATGCGCCCTTCGACTTCCGATTGGAACATGGCAAATACATCGCTGTTCACCTGCGGCTCGTAGGTCACCAGCGAGCCCGGGGCGTGCAGAACTCCAGGGTTTATCTGCCAACCGGCGCCCGGTTCCAGACGGTAGGCACGGGCATGGAAAAGAATCCCATTGTCGCCCTGATTCCATTTTTCCAGGCAGCGGCGAATGTCTTCCTTGGTTGTGCCCGGCTCCAACCCCATGTAGGTGTGGGGGAAATTGTTCTGTATCTGGTTGTATTGCGGCGGGAAATAATAGGCTTCCGGTTTTCCCTTCTGGCCCACGAGCTTGGCGAATTCGTCGCTCTGGTGCATGTGGTGAGGGATGGGCCCCATGTTGTCAAAGAATTTGCAGAGCAGATTCCATCCGCCCTCGCGCGACATCACGTCCGCCCCCAGCAATAGGTCGCCCGCGCTTTCGACGGCCTCCTTCAGGAGGAACCTGTCTCCGGCCGCGGGCCGAACATAGCTGAGCCCTTCATCGGGCAAGGTGTGAGGGCCATTCGAGGCCTTCGTCGTCGAGGAAAACCAGCGCTCGTTGATACCGCCACGATGACCACCGAACGCGTACAGATCGTCGGGGTGAAGTTTCAATCTGCGTCCGGGGATCATGAACGATCGCGGCACCCAGCAGGGTTCTAATCTTAAAATGCCGTTGCCTGCATCGATCACTTCTTTGACTTGGGAGCTGCGCATGCCGTCCTTCCGGTTTTGGTTATGGCCCAGTTGCGATTTTCTCAGGAGTTAAAGCCCGCTGGTCTCGACCGTTGCGCCACGACTACCCGTCGTGCCTGATACTAAGCCCGATTCGCTTAGTGTTCCAGCGGGATCCCGAAAGAGTAGAGCGTGTTGTCGTGGGTAACAAAAAAAACATGGCCGTCGCCCACCGAGAGGCCGGCCAGGTGTGTGTAGCTCTGGATTGCGTCACCGCTGCTGTAAAGCTGTTTGCCGGTTGCGGCATCGAGAGCGTAGAGAGTCGCGTGGGTGGAACTGCTGCCTCCTTCCAGTGTGAAGACAATGCCGTTCGCAATGACCGGCGGCGCCGGATTCATCAGATCGCGGGACACCCAGGCCGGGGTGAGTCGCATATGCCCGTCCTGCTCTTCCACCTTGAAGGCGACAATGCCGCCATGGGTCACGGGGCCATTGGTGGAAGGAAAGGTCACTCCGGATTCCACCGCCCCGGGAATCGAAGCGAAGAGCCAGGTATCGGATTTATCCTGCGCCGTAGCCAGCCCCTCCCACGCGCCGCGTTTGCGGGGCTTGGAAAGGCTTGCAGTCTCAGCCAAAGGCGTGTGGTGATCCGCTCCGCCCAGCGATTGTGCATCCAGCAGGACAAGCCTGCCATCCTTGCTGGGCGCCGCGATTAGCTCCTTTTCCTTGTAGGTGACGACGACGGGGCCGGCGTTCAACTCCCCCCTGCTTGCGGATGGCGCATACCAATCCTTCACCTTGAGATCTTTTGCGTCGAGGGCGACAACGCTGCCGGAATAGAGGGGAGGCTGCGCCGCCCCGGAGCCCGTGAGCACATAGGCGGTGCCATCCGGGTCGATGGCCGGCCCGGTTAAACCCGCCAGGCTAACCTTTTGTGTCTTGTAGCTGCTTATCGTGTAGTCAGGCGTGTTCAGGTCGATGGACCAGAGAGTATTGGCAACATTATGGCAGCCGGCGCCGGTCAGGGCATACAACACTTTGTTGTTCAGATTCAAGCCGAAGGAACTCCCGCCGCCAACCGGCAGAAACTTGACCGGCGGAGCAAAATCTTCCCCGGTGGCCATGATCTGCTCATGAACGTAACCATCACTGGTCACGACAAAGACGCCGCGCAAACCGAAATAGCCGCCGCCGGGAGATGCGCCGACACGCCGTTGCGATCGTGCGAGAGGTTCTTCAGGAGGGCGGGGTGGCGGAGGTGGCGCTCCCGGTTTGGCCGGAGGCCTGCGGCCAAAGTGGATGAGCTGTGGCGCTTCTGTAACCACCTGGATATTTCCGCACCCTCCAGACTTAAAGTCTTTTTGCCAGACCAGATCTCCCAACTCCGAGTCGACGGCATACACAGTTCCGGCATCCGCCAAAAGGGCCATATCCTTGAACCCTTTTCCCGTGATGAGGCCGGGAAACAAGAGCGGCTCGCTGAAGGAGGGGGACTTGGAAACTTCCTTGCCCAGCTTTAGCTTCCAGAGAAGCTTGAAATTTTTCGCCAGCGTTTCGCTGTTGATTTCTGTTTCGGCCTTCTGCCAATTGGTGTGCTCCACATTCGCATCGGGTGAGGTCCAGAAACCGCGGGGAGTTCCCTGCGCGCCGGCCACGCCGGAAAAAAGCAGCGCGCCGACGAAACAAAGAACGAGAGGACGGGCGCGAAATTGTGGAATGCTCATGCGGGTTTATTCCAGACCAAAGCAGTAGATGGTTCCGTCAAAGGTGCCAAAGACAATGCGGCCGCCGGCAACCGAGATCCCAGACTGGTGTAGAAACGAAGTGACCTGATCTCCACTGGAATACAGCTCCTTGCCGGTAGTCGCGTCGAGGGCATAGAGTTTCGCCGGAATCGATTTCTTGATTCGGTCTTCGGCGCTATACAGACCACCGTCCTCATCATTCGCCTGCCCGGTGAATTCTCCCGCGGCGAGAACATAAACAACGCCGTTGGCGACAACCGGAGGCTCAGCGCTCATCATGTCGCGCGACAACCAGGCCGGCGACAGTTCCCACTTGTCTCCTGTTTGCTTGACCTTCATGGCGATAATCCCGCCGTTCGGTGTGGGGCCGTAGGAGGTGGGAAAATCCACCGCCACCGGGCCGCCGATGGGGGCCAGCACCCAGCGGGTGCCGTCTTTGCTTTCCCAACTGGCAAAGCTGCCCCAACTCCCTTCGGTCTGGAAGTTCACGTTTTTGTTGGAAAAGAGCGGGCTGCGATACAGCGGGGTTTCGTGATCCGATCCGCCAAGCGACTTGCTGTCCATGAGGAAGTAGCGGCCCTCTTTCCCCGATCCCACCAGCAAGTCTCTTCCCTGGAAGGGAAAGACAACCGGGGTAGTATTCATGTCCAGGTCGCGCTTGGTCAGCCAGAGATGGTTGCTGGGCGTGTAGTAGTCCTTGAGGGCCAGATTGTCGTTGGCTTCGGTATAAGCCTGAACAGTGGTCGAG
>JBARKD010000539.1:0-8553 GCA_049800615.1 Acidobacteriaceae bacterium
CAGCAAAATCCAGCCCTGAAAAGCGACTCTTGCCTCACCCGCCAGGTACCAGGTTAAGTGTGCCTGCTACGGTTATGTTTCAGGCCGGAGCAACGGGACGGCGCGATGCCGGCGGTTGAAGCATGCATCCTGGTACTTGTCAAGAAAACGCTTTGTCCTGCAAACTGAATGAGTCTGCGGGCAAGTAGAGCACCGGTGGCGAAGTGGCTAACGCGCTGGTCTGCAAAACCAGTATTCGCGGGTTCAATTCCCGCCCGGTGCTCCAATATTATCAATGGTTTACAGTAATTTATGAATACTGCGCAACCCGCGCAACGTATCGTCGAGCAATGTGCGCCGATTGGGGGAGATGCCGACGAGTTCGTATTCGGAGGATAAGAGCCGCGCCACTCCTTCCGCCACCAGTGCGTGATCGTCGGCAATCAGCACCCGAGTCTTAGGAATCGAGCGGCACCGCGACCGAAACCGTCGTACCTTCACCGAGGCTGGAACTGACGGCTAGAGTTCCCCCGACCATACGTGCTCGTTCCTTCATACTCACAAGACCAAGGCCAGAGCGTGGCAAGTCCGCCTCCTGGTCGAAACCTATGCCAAAGTCGCGAATCTCCAAATGCAAGACATGGTCCGATTGCTCGAGAACAACTTTCACGTGGGTCCTCCCCGCGTGCTTGGCGACGTTGCGCAATGCTTCCTGCGTGATGCGGAAAATCGCCGTCGCTACATCCTTTGAGATGGCCTCCGGCAGGTCGTTGCCGACGTAGTTGGTCAACATGTTTTCGCGGTCGCGGAAGTCCTCGACCAGCCCCTTCAATGCCACAGGCAACCCAAGATCATCCAGAATCGACGGGTGTAAGCGATGAGACAGGTTACGGATTTCCGTGTTGAGCGAATCGATCTGCCCCGATACTGATTTCATCACCTGGATCCTTGTGCTGTCGTCGTTTGCGCCGCACGCCTGGTCGCATTCCAGGCGCAAGGCAGACAGGCGTTGCGCCACATCGTCATGCAGTTCGCGGGCGAGCGAGCGTCGCTCCTCCTCTTGCGCGGTCAGCAGATGTGCGGTAAGGTTTCGCAATTCCTCCTGTGCGTAGATCAGCGTCCGTCCCGTGCTTTCGACTTGCTGCCCCAGCGTCGTGTTTTGCTGCGATATTAATTGCTCTGCCCGCCGACGCAGGGAAATGTCTTCCATGGTGAGCAGGATCACGAAGGTGCCTTCGTTCGGAATCGAACTTCCGCGGATCAGGAGGACCATACCCGGCATGGAGGTGGACTCATATTCGAATTCCAACTCCGAACCCGGGCCGGCGGAGACCAGGCCCTCCAGTTCTTCCTTGAAGTGGTCAACGCCCCATAGACTTTGCACCACATCGGGAAGGAAACGCCCCTTCAGTTCTTTGTTCCCGGAATGCGTCAGCTCACGAAAAGCGGTATTTGTGGTGCGAATCATGCAATCGCTTTCAAGCACGACAAGAGGCATGGGCGTGCTCTCGATCAATAAATCCGAGAACTCGCGCGCCAGGCGCATACCCTGTTGGCTGGCCCGCATCTGATCGATGTCAAACAGCACCACCACCAGACCTTCGATCCTATTGTCGGATGTGCGGTAAGGCCGCACCCGCAGGAGATGCCATCGTCCATCCCGATCTTGCACATCGACTTCGTGGGGGGCCAGCGTGTCTAAAACTTCCTGCAACATTGGCTCGATATTCTCGATGGAAAGCTGGAGCCGGATCTCGCTGATCGGGCGGTCGACGTCCGAGGAGCGGACATTGAGCAGCCGCTCCATGCTTGGCGTGAATTGGCGAATCCTCAAGTCCGCCGTCAGCATCATCAAGGGGATATTCACGCTGGTGAGCAGATTATTGAGGTCATTCCCAGTTTGCGTCAGCGCGGCGTTGCGCTGCAGCAGCTCATCATTCACCGTCTGCAGTTCTTCGTTGGCGCTTTGTAACTCCTCCTTGGTGGTCTCCAGTTCCTCGTTTGTGCTTTGCAGTTCCTCATTTGCGGCCTGAATCTCTTCGCTTGCCGAAACCAGCTCCTGGTTGCGAGCGTCGCGCTCCTCGATCAAGGACTGCAGATGAAAGCGCGTGGAAGAGAGGTCCTGCCGGAGCTGCTTGATTTCCCTCTCCTTCTCATCCGTGGTGGGCGGTGGAAGCACAGGATGGTCTATCGGCACAGAGGACCTCAATTCCTCTGTAGGAGTAAACAGCACCATAAAGCAGCGCGTGCGGGCTGTGGAGCTGGTGATGGGCAGAACGTCGATCTGCACCTGTTGCTCGCCTTCGTCCTCGCTGACGTAAATTGCGACCCTGGTAACGGGAATGTTTTCCCGTATGGCCCGTTCCACCGCTTCACGCGCGTCGGCCGCGATGCCTTCGCGCAGTACACGCAGGAGGTTCCAGGTCACGGCTCCCGGGGCCAGCTGCACATAAGGCGAAGTCTGGCCGCGTGCCTGCAGCACCTTCATCTGATCGTCCACGATGAGACCGGGGGGACCAAATCGCGCCAGCACGATGCGATCAGCCGCGCGCTGTAGTTCCAGATCCGGCCACGCCTGCGCAAACGGCAAAATTTGAGATGCACCAGGCCCTGTGGGCACGACCGATAGATGCTGGGGAAGACGGTAGACCGCGGCAAGGCTGGCGCCGGTCTTCGCATAAATCCTGTTCTTGCGGTCGATCGTTGTAAAGGACTCATCATAGTCTCGCAGAGTCTCCGACATGCCAAGCAGCATGTAGCCGTTAGGTTCCAGGGCATAATGGAACGTTGCCATCACTTGCCGTTGCAAGGACTGGCCAAAGTAGATGAGCACGTTTCGACAGCTGATAAGGTCGATATGCGAAAATGGCGGGTCACTGCTCAGGTTCTGTCGCGCGAAGATGCAGCAGTCCCGTATCCGCTTGGACACCTGAAAGCCTCGATCGACTTTTACGAAGAACCGGCGGATCCGCTCCGGACCGATCTCCGTTGCCAGCGAGTCGGGGTAGATCGCGGCGCGCGCCATCTCGATCGAGCGGTAACTTGCATCGGTGCCGAAGATCTGAATGGCATTGTCCAAACCTCTGGACGTGAGGTATTCCAGGAGAATGATCGCCAGCGAGTATGTCTCCTCGCCTGAAGAGCATCCGGCGCACCAGATGCGAATCGGCCGCTCCGGGGTACGGTTCTCGAAAAAGCTTGGCAGGACCTCTTCAGACAAGGCTTGCCAGAACGGAGGATCCCGAAAAAAACGGGTCACGTTGATGAGCACATCCTCTTGCAGGATGCTGAGTTCATCGCTGCGCAGCTGCAGGTAATGCGCGTAGTCGGCCAGCGATTCCATTCGCAGGAGAATCATGCGCCGGGCTATACGGCGGCGGATTGCGTCCGGTTTGTATTGCCCCAACTCAAGCCCGGAGGCACCGCGCAACATCTGCATAATGCTGTCGAAGCTCTGCCCATCGCTTGGCCGGGCGGCTTCGTCCTCCAACGAAAGCACATCGGGTCTGACAAACTGACGGGCCAGACGACCCAACTCCACGCCTATCTCGTTCGGCGGCACCACCATATCGACGTGGTCCGCGGCAATGGAACTGCGCGGCATGTCGCCGTGAATCGCCGTCTCCGGTGCTTGCACGATCGCTATGCCACCCTCACCTTTGAGGGCCTTCAGCCCCAATGCTCCGTCGGAATCAGCACCTGACAGCACGACGCCGATTGCATGGTTCTTCTGGTCCACCGCCAGCGAACGGAAGAAGAGATCGATTGTCATGGGAACTTTATCGGTCGCGGGACGTCGTTCCAAATGGAACACCCCACCACGCAACTGCACGGTAAAACCAGGAGGAAGTACGTAGAAATGGTCCTGGATCGGTTGTTGTCCCTCCTGGATCGAACTGACAGGCATGTTGGTAAAACGCGACATGATCTCGGGCAGGAAGCTCTTCTGGTCCGGCGCCAGGTGGGAAACCAGCACATAGGCCATGCCAGTCTTTTCCGGCAGGTTCTCCATGACCTCTCGCGCCGCCTGGAGGCCGCCCGCAGAGGCGCCAAATCCCACAACGGGATAGGCAAGCGCGGGCCGGTGATGCTCTTCTTCGTTCGCAATCACGCCCGAGCGATCGGAGCCATCGACCTCCACCGCTCCGCGGAGCATGTCGCGGCTCTCGTGCTCGAAAAGATGGGTATCGTTCGTGTCAGGTGTCTGCGTGACTTCTTCGGTGGAGGAACCGGAAGCTTCGAGTGCTTCGTTCTCGTCCATACTGCCTTCTCTCCGAGGCTGTCGCCGCGCAAGCCTCTTCGTGCGCCCTTATTCTAGGTCTCGCAGGTGGCGAAGTACAGGATGGAGCCGGCATAGCGAATGGCGATCCCGGCTAGCTTTTTGCCGCACCTTAAACCGCGCTGCAACAGCTCACATCTCGATCTTGAGCACATCCTGGATGTACTTCGCGGTGATCTTCGCGCTCTCGATCGGCGGGCGCCACGGGGAGGTATCTAATTCCACGTTCAGAAATCCTCTCCACTGAATGCTGTTCAGGTAGGCAAGGAGACCCGGAAAGTCGACGCCGCCCGTTCCCATGGGGAAGAAGTAAGGCGTCTTCATCTGGTCGACTTCGGGCCCGGGAACGTTCCGGGTTCCCCCCCGGTCCTCCGGCTTGGTGTCTTTCAGGTGGTACTCCAACACCCGCTTGCCATACCGCTTCCCCATCGCCACAGGGTCCATCCCCGCCATGGTGAAGTGCCCGGTGTCGAGAATCAGGCCCACATTTTTGGCGTCCGTATTGTCCATGATGAACTCCAGTTCGTGCTGGGCCTGGACCTGGCTGCCCAGGTGAGGGTGAACTCCCATCTGCATACCCAACTCTTCGCGCATACGCTTGCCGAGCGTGTCGAGGGTGCCGGCCATGACTTTCAGGTCTGGGTCCGTGGTCCCACCAGTCCTCCTGCGGCCGGTGTTGGTCTTCCAGACCTGGGTGCCGAATCGCCGGCTGAAACGAGCCATGTTGAAGTGGTTGTCGACCACGGCTGTGCGCGAGTCCAGGTCCTCAAAGCGCGTGCTGCCACCCGTAGCGCCGCCGGTGATGGAAACGAAGTTGACGCCGATTTCGAAGATCCGACGCATGAGGCCCTCGGCGTCGTTGGGATAGTAGAGCGTGTCCGGACGGCAGAACGAGGCGCCAAAAATCTCCATGTAGCGAAAGCCGGCCTCCCGGCCTTCCCGCATGCCTTTGAAGGGATCGCCTTCCCACCCTCCGCGGGTATTGGTGGTGTAGCCGATGCGATACTGCTGCTGCTGTTCATAAAGCGGCTCGGGCCGGATAGCCTGCTCGTCGCACGCTGGGACTGCCTCGGCGGATCTTACGGCGCCAAAGGCTAACACCGCCCCCGAAGTTGCTAAGAATTTTCTGCGATTCATTGTTTTCCCTATTACCGCGCGCGATAGATGATAAATCAGTCCGCGCGGGTCCCGGAGCCTGTCAATGCCCTGATTTCAGCGGACCCCGCGTGGTAATATCTACGATAGATCATCGTACGCCTGGCAGGACCATGAAGATCAACCCTGAAAAATGTGTAGCTTGTGGGAATTGCACTTACGTGTGCCCGATGGGCGCCATCTACATTGACCCGGTACGTAAACGAGCGACTATCAACCGCGATGAGTGCGTCGAGTGTTACGCCTGCTACAACGGGCTGAGCCAGGAACATCTGAACCCAACGATGGTGCGCACTGTACGGCGTGTCTTTGCCGCACTGCGCATCCGCTTTGAGCCTGAGCCCGACGTTTGCCCCACTGCCGCATTCGAACCCGACCAGCTCACCTGGCCGCGCATGGTGCGCCGCGCCTTTTCCGACCCCAGCGTTCCCCACGAGTCGACGGGCGTGGAAGGCCGCGGCACCGAAGAAGTTAAAACAAACGATGTGACGGGCAGAGTGAAGATGGGCGAGGTGGGCTTCACGATAGAATTCGGCCGGCCCGGTATCGGCGTCCGCTTTCATGAAATTCAGAAAATGTGCTGGGCCCTGGCGAAAGCCGATGTGAGCTTCGAAAAAAAGAACCCGATCACCTCGCTGATGTCGGACGTAAGCACCGGCACGCTGCGTGATGACATTTTGAATGAGAAGGTCATGTCGGCGATTGTGGAGATCAAAGTTCCGGTGGCGCGGACGGAAGAAATTGTGCGCCTGGTGTGGGACGTGGAGAAACAACTGGATACGGTGGTCGCACTCGGCGTGGCAACCCGTTGCGGCGAACACGGAGAAGAAACCCTCGTGGGGCCGGTTCTAGAGCGGCTGGGCTACAAGCTCGAACGGGCGAAGACAAACATAGGTCTGGGCCAGATCGTGCAACCTGCGTCCGAACCGGCCAGGGAGACAACCAGCGTATGACGAATACACTTCATCGGTTCGGCGATGCGGAGAGCTTCCGCGATGACTACATCGTTTTTGCCATCCCCAGCAAAAGCAACAAAGATCCTAACGCGCTACCCAAGCTGCATCGATTCATGGAGATCGCGCTTGAGTACAAGCCGGTGAATCTGGGGGAAACCCGCCATGGAGGGGCACTGCGGCCGTCGAAGAATTTAGGGCCGCTGGCCCACTGGAACCGCGATTTCAAGCCTGATTTTCAGGCCGTGATCAACGGACTAACGATTCCGACGACCTGCGCCGCGGTCTTCGACAACCCAGAAGCGGCGGAGCAGTTCGTGAAGCGCATCAAGGAAGAAAACCTGGGGATGAGCGTTAATATCTCCACTTCCATTGAGGGGGCAGAGCGTTGCTGCAACTTCGCGTGCCTGGATCGCCACAGCGTGGGCTATTCGCTCGGCTTTGAAGGCAAGACGGAAAAGATTCCGAATTCCCAGGTGACGACTCTCTCCACCATGTGCGGCCATGGGATGATCAGCCACTCGCTGGCCAAGAAGATGATCGACTTCGTCAAGGAAAACCGGCGCACGCCGGAGCAGGCAGCGACTTACCTGTCTCGTTTCTGCTCCTGTGGTATCTTCAATCCGTCGCGCGCGAAGAGGATCCTCGAAGATGCCCGGTCGAATTCGAAATAGCGTACTCGCCAGCCTGCTGGTGTTGTTTGCCACTTCTCTGGTGGCAGAAGTCAAGGTACTCAAAAACTTCACCCTGATTGACGGCACCGGACATGCCCCGGTGGCGCACGCAGCCATGATTCTCAACAATGGCCGCATTCAGTGGGTAGGGCCTGCCTCGCAACTAAAAACTCCGGCTGGGGCGCAGATTACCGATCTCTCAGGCAAGTACGTGATGCCCGGCATTATCAATCTGCATGTTCACCTGGGCGCGACCATTGGGCTCGACCAGAACGAAAAGTTCTTCACTCCGGAAAATGTCGAGAAGGACTTGAAGACATACTCGTCGTACGGCGTGACCACTGTGCTGAGCATGGGCACCGACAAGGACTCCATTTTCAGAATGCGCGATGAACAGCGCGCCGGACGTCCGAAAGAAACGCGCATTTACACCGCGGGACAAGGCTTTGTTTTCAAGGGCGGCTACGGTGGCCTCGCAGGGGTGAACCAAGGCGTGGCCAGCGTAGCGGAAGTAGAGCCGGCAGTGGCCGCCCAGGCCGCGAACCACGTCGACGTCATCAAGTTATGGATGGACGATCACCTGGGCACGATGAAGAAGATGCCTTACCCGATCGCGCAGGCCATCATTGAGAGCGCGCACCGTCACCATCTGCGCGTGGTGGCGCACATCTTCTACCTGCAGGATGCCAAACAGCTGGTCGACTATGGTGTGGACGGCTTGGCGCACAGCGTTCGCGACAAGCCCGTCGATGAGGCATTCATTGCCGACATGAAGAAGCATGGCACGTGGCAGATGGCAGCCACGCTCTCGCGGGAAGGTTCGATGTTTGTGTATGGGCACACTCCCCCGTTCGCCAACGATCCGTTTTTTACCCGTAGCGTTTCGGCGGCTGTAGATGCCAAGCTGAACAGCCCTGACTACCAGGCGAAGGTGCGATCCGATCCGGATTTCAGCATGTACCCGGGCTTCCTCCAGACAGCGGAAAAGAACCTTAAGACCGAGGCCGATGCCGGAGTGCCTTACGGTTTCGGAACCGACAGCGGGCCTCCGGGACGGTTCCCAGGTTACTTCGCCCACTGGGAGTTGGAGCTGATGGTAAAGGCCGGTCTGACACCGATGCAGGTGATCACCGCGGCTACTCATAATGCCGCAGAATTTCTGCAGGCCAAAGATTTGGGAACACTCGAGGCGAACAAATGGGGCGACCTGATTGTTCTGGATAAGAATCCCCTCGACGATATCAAGAACAGCCGCACGATCGATGCCGTCTATATCGCGGGGAATCGAGTGGCGGGTCCGGCGCCGAAGTAGAGGCGCTGAACACTTTCCGAGACGCTTGCGCGACGAGGAACGCCAAGCCCTGATCCAGGGTGAGCCTAAGGTGACTAGTCTTGTGAGTCATAAATAGGTTGCATATATAACCGTAACGTTCTAGCATGAGGTATGGAGCCTCGTCGTGGACGTCCGAAGAAGCATGAGCTGGTGGTTAGCTTGGCGCAGAAGGCCGAATTG
>JBARKD010000540.1:0-3016 GCA_049800615.1 Acidobacteriaceae bacterium
GAGGGCGGGTCTCATGCGCGGCCTCTCCGAAATTTGTCTATTTATGAGACCAGTTCGAGAACTTGTCTCATATATGGGTCTGCGGCTTCTGGTTGGACCCTGAGCCCCGCTTCGAGGGCGGGTCTCATGCGCGGCCTCTCCGAAATTTGTCTATTTATGAGACCAGTTCTATGCAATCGCCATGCCATCCATGGGATGCCTGCGCAGCCACCCCTCAAGGCCCCCTTTGAGGACGTAGGGGTTTGCAATGGCTGACCGGTTGATGATGCATTGAACCTCCGACCAAGGCACGGACTCGCTCGTAGAACTGTAGAAAACGAAGACCGCGCGCTGCGGCGAGCGGGCCAGAAAGGCGTCAAGCTCTGAGACCGGCACCCTGCGCGCATCGGGAATATGCGGCGTCCCGGTCGGGCCGGGATGATCGGTTAATTCCACAATGATCAGATCCGGCTCGATCACGATGAACGAATCCAGTCGTGCTTGTGAGATGTAGGGAAGAGAAGGACATCCCCTCACGTGGCGTCTCGCGCGTGCTCTCAACTCCGAGTACAGGAGCAATGCATAGAGACAGACAACCAAGACTACGAAGAACCAGGCAAGAGGCAGCATGGCTCACCCCGGCCGGTTACGGAGTATGCAAACTCCACCGCCATTCTCAATAATATCGTGATGCGATCTAAAGGGCAAACCGTGCCCCTGCTGAAGGAATCAGTTGTGGCCTCCCCGTTCCGGTGGCACGTAGTCGAAAAGCCTTAGCCGTTGATTCTCGCGTTCCACGGATCGCGTGCGCCCACGTAGTAGCTCATTCAGGGAAAGTGTTCCGCACACCTCGCGGCGGCTACGGTCGACAACCGTTAGCGTGGCCAGACCTTCGGTCGCCATGACTTCCGCGGCTCCCCGTGCCGTTTCATCCGCAAACACATAGTGCGGTGGCAGTACATTCCCCAGCCCGTTAACCGCCACCGGTGTCATAAGTTCTCGCACGATGACCAGCTCCAGGGGATCGACGCCGTATTCGCGGGTAAGATGATATCCGCGGCGGCTCAACTTTTCTGTAAGGATGGACCGCGGCATCAGCAACGATGTGACCAGGTAAGACGCGGTGCAGGCCATCGTCAGTGGCAGCAGCGCCGGCAAGCAATGCGTGATCTCGACGCTGAACAGGATGGCGGTCAACGGAACGCCCAGAGCTCCCGCAAGCATCGATCCCATGCCGATAAGGGCCCAAAATGCCCGACCCTCGACAGGCGCGTGCGAAAACATGCCCACGGTCGCTCCAAATGCTCCTCCGATCATCAGCAGCGGGGCCAGTACGCCGCCTGATGTTCCCGATCCCAGGGACGAGGCCCACATGAGAGACTTGGCCACGATCAGTCCAACGATCAAAGCCACGCTCGCGTGGCCGCTCAGCAGTGCGGCGATATTGTCGTAGCCGACGCCAAGTCCACGGGGAAAAAACAGGCCGCCAATACCTACGCCAATGCCACCAATGGCCGGCCACCACATCCAGTGAACAGGCAGGCGTTCGAAAAGATCTTCAAAGCCATACATCATGCGGCTCATCCCGGCAGACACCAGGCCCACAAACGCACCCAGAACAAGAGCTCCGATCACGTAAGTAACGTGAGGAGTGCCGTCGATCGCCGGCATTTTGAACAAGGGTCCGGCTCCCAGCAGGTAGACGCGGAGGAGGCCGGCGGTGCCGCTGGCGATTGCGACTGGAACCAGGCTTCTCGGCCGCCACTCGAAGAGGAGCAGTTCGACCGCGATCAGAATTGCAGCCACCGGCGTGGCAAACGTGGCGGCCATTCCCGCCGCGGCGCCGGCTACCAGGAGGGTGGTTCTCTCAGCATCGGTGAGTCGAATCCACTGCGCAATCAGCGACCCGACAGCGCCGCCCGACATGATGATGGGGCCTTCCGCTCCAAACGGTCCTCCCGATCCGATGGCAATCGCCGCCGAGATGGGCTTCAATATCGCGACTTTCGGTTCTACCCGCGCACGGTGCAGCAGGATTGCTTCGATCGCCTCAGGAATTCCGTGCCCGCGAATCTTGTCGGAACCAAATCGCGCCATCAGTCCTACGAGAACACCACCCACCACCGGCACGATCACCATCCAGTAGCCGAGCGGGCTGCCGGCCGGGGAAACGGGCGCCAGGCTGAAGCGATGGTAGTAAAACAAATTGGTAGAAATCGCGATGCACCGCAAAAGCAGGTACGCCAGCCCGGTCGCGCAAATCCCAATCCCGATTGACACTCCTGACAGAAGCCAGACTCTACCATCGACCGTAAAATCGCGCAGGGCTGAGGGTTCGGACTTCATCGAGAACCCGCTCCTGCCCTAGCCATCTTGCGACCCCGCGGGTTGTTCTTCACCTGGCCGCAAATCAGCGCCAGGGATCGGATCAGCCTGGGAGCTAGCTCATGCAGTTCACGCGCATGGTCTGCGGAAAGAGCTCGCAACACCCGGCGGCCTTTCTCTGTCACCTGCAGCTGAATACGCCGGCGATCGTTGAGGTCCTGAATGCGGTTGATCAGACCCCCTTCCTCGCAGCGCTTGCTGAGTTCGACCACGCTATGATGCCGCAAGCCCAGCCTTTCCGCCGCATAAGACACGGTCGTCTCTTCTCCGTAAGGAACTCCTGCAAGTTGCAGGAGCAATTGATGCTGTTGCGGGTGGAGGCCGGCATCGGCCGCCCGGCTTTCGCTGTACTGCAGAAAACGGCGCAGTTCGTACCGGAAGCCCGCGAGATCGCGCAAGCTGGGCTCATCTTCAGGCGTTAATTTGTTTGCCATGCTTAAAGTATCGCACAACGATATAATTATTCGAAAGCCCGGTAGTGTGGTGAGTTGTTAATTCGTTCGACAAAGGGGAGGCTTGCGTCTCAATCTGAGAGCAGCGGGCTGATTAGGAGAACTGCAGATTCCTCGGCTTCGCTCGGAATGACAAAGGGGAGGCTTGCGTCTCAATCTGAGAGCAGCGGGCTGATTAGGAGAACCGCAGATTCCTCGGC
>JBARKD010000541.1:0-2589 GCA_049800615.1 Acidobacteriaceae bacterium
CCTCTCGACCGCATTAATGTAGACACCGACCAGATCATTCCCAAGCAGTTCCTGAAGCGGATTGAGCGTACCGGCTTTGGACAGTTTTTGTTTTACGACTGGCGATTCGCGGCGGACGGGAGGAAAACCTCCAATTTCGTGCTGGACGATCCGCGCTACGCCGGAGCCAACATTCTGGTAGCGGGAAAGAATTTCGGCTGCGGTTCCTCGCGGGAGCATGCAGTATGGGCCTTGGCGGATTTCGGCTTTCGCGCCGTGATTTCTTCTTCGTTCGCGGACATCTTCGCCAACAACAGTACGAAGAACGGATTCCTTACTGTACGTTTGACCGATGACGAAGTCGCGCAATTGATGCGGCGAGCCCGTGAGACGCAGGATTACCAGCTAACCATTGACCTGGAACAATGCGAAGTGCGCGACGACCGGGGATTTTCCGCCAAATTTTCCATCGACGACTTTGTTAGGCACTGCCTGCTCAATGGGCTCGATGATATTGGACTGACTCTGCAACATGAAGCGGAGATTACGGCCTATGAGGAACTTCATCCTATACCCTCTGCAATGCAGACGCCGTGAGTGGCCGCTCAGGTCGAAAGCGAGTAAAGATTTGTAAAATCTAAGGCTTGGGCTTGACCAGCTGCGACGCTGGAGTTGATGCTTAACCTGTAAGGTTCTACATCTGCGTTCCGGTTCCTGATTGCGCCCTCCCGCCGGAGGACCCTGGCGCAAGACAATCTGTCGCTTTTCCGCGCAGAGGTACCGCGACCGTTTCCGAATGAGAACGTCTAATAAATGGCACTCTGTTCTTGTGAAGTCTCATCCGAACGTGAAAATTTGAATATGATTGCTTCGAGTTCGTCTCAAGGTACATCTCTACTCTCTCGGCGCCGCTTTTCACTCGTAATCGCCCTGTTGGGAGTGTGCGGGTCTTTTTTCGGCTGCAGCGCCGCCGATTCGAAACAGCAGAAGGCGCAAGCCGCGGGCGCGCGCTCTGAATCGGTTTCGGTAGCAAAGGTGGAGCGGCAGGACGTTCCCGTTTACCTGGTGGGATTGGGTTCCGTGACTGCGTTTTACACGGCAAACATCAAGAGCCGTGTGGACGGGCAGATCATGCGGGTCAATTTCCAGGAGGGGCAGACCGTAAAACAGGGCGACTTGCTGATCGTTATCGATCCCCGGCCCTATCAGGTCCAGCTCGAGCAGATGCAAGCTCAGCTCTTCAAGGATCAGGCGTCTCTGCGCGATGCGCGATTAAACTTGGAGCGCTATACCACGCTCATTCCATCCGGCAGTATCGCGCAGCAGCAAGTGGATACGCAGAAGTCAACGGTTGACCAGCTAGACGGGCAGGTACGCACCGATCAGGCGCAGATCGATAATGCGAAGCTGCAGCTCGTGTATTGCAATATCACGGCGCCTTTCACGGGCCGCGTCGGCCTGCGGCAGGTAGATCCAGGAAATATCGTTCACGCGACCGACACGACTCCCATGCTGATCTTGACTCAATTGCAGCCGATCGGGGTGATCTTCACACTGCCCGAGGATCAGTTGCCGATCGTTGCGCAGCACATGAAGAATTCCACGCTGGCAGTTGAGGCTTACAGCCGTGATGATCAGACGAAACTCGCGACGGGAAAACTGCTGACTATCGATAACCAGATCGACCAGACAACCGGAACCGCTAAGCTGAAAGCTGTCTTCGACAACAAAGATAACCAGCTTTGGCCCAATCAGTTCGTGAACGCAAACCTACTGCTCGAGACTCGCAAACACAGCACCGTATTGCCAAGCGCAGCGGTATTGCACGGTCCTCAGGGAGCGTTCGTGTACGCCGTGAAGCCGGATAACACTGTGGAAGCCCGCAACATTGCGGTTTCGCTCACCCAGGGCAATACCACGGTGGTGGCCAGCGGCATTAATCCCGGGGACACGGTTGTGACGGACGGTCAGGACAAACTTCAAACGGGCAGCAGGATTGAGCCCCGCAATATAAATCCGGCTAACGCCCCCAGCGGCAAAAACGGGTTGGCCAGGCCGGCCTCAGTGACACCAGTTTCATGAGTCCTTCACGCTTATTCATTCTCCGTCCAGTGGCGACCACGCTGTTAATGATTGGCGTGCTGCTGGTGGGATGGGTTGCGTTCCTGCAGCTGCCGGTCTCTGCTTTGCCTGAAGTCGATTACCCAACCATTCAGGTGGTAACGTTTTACCCCGGCGCAGATCCCGATGTAATGGCCTCATCGGTGACTTCTCCGCTGGAGCGCCAGTTCGGCCAGGTTCCGGGACTGAGCCAGATGACCTCGACCAGTTCATTTGGCAGTTCTGTGATCACGCTGCAGTTCGCCCTGGACCAGAACATCGACGTTGAAGAACAGCAGGTGCAGGCCGCGGTTAACGCAGCCGCAACGTATCTGCCGACGGATCTGCCGAATCCTCCGATTTACAACAAGGTAAATCCCGCCGATTCGCCCATCCTTACGCTGGCGCTCACTTCAGCCTCGCTACCGCTTTCCAAGGTAGAGGATCTCGCTGACACTGCCCTGGCGCAGAAAATCTCGCAACTGCCGGGCGTCGGCCTGGTTTCGATCA
>JBARKD010000542.1:0-3599 GCA_049800615.1 Acidobacteriaceae bacterium
TGGGGGCAACGATCGCGCTTCCACTGCTCGCGCGTGTTGCCATAGCCGCCACGACGAAACCCGCTGGCAGCACCTCATCCTGGCCGCCCGCGCAGGAACCGCAGCCGGCGATGCCAGCGATAACGACGACCGCTACCGGCAGCATCCTCCATACGGCTGGTACGCTCCCCGATTACTTTCTGGGGCTCTCCTATGAAAAGGTAGAGTTCTCAGGCGAGCCACTCTTCACGCCCACCAATACATCGCTTGCCGGGTTGTTCAATCTGCTGGGCAATGGCGTGCTTGCCATCGGAGGCAATTCAATGGACCAAACCATTTGGATGCCTGACGGCCCGGGCAATACGCCGGGGCAAGTGTCGCCTGCCGACATCGATAACCTGGCAGGCTTTTTGGCTCTCACAGGATGGAAGCTGATTTACGGGTTGAACCTGGCCACGTCGACGCCGGAGCTGGCGGCTGCGGAGGCGGCGTACGCCCAGGCTTCCCTGGGAAACGTACTGCTGGCATTCCAGATCGGCAATGAGCCGGACGAGTACTCGCTGAGCTACTTCCCTGTCGGGTGGAACCTTGCCTCCTATGAAACCGTGTGGGAGGAGTTCCGCACGGCGGTGGTAGACGCAGTTCCGGGCGCCATGTTTGCTGGACCGTCCTGCGGCGGAAACGAGACCACCTGGACGGTTCCCTTTATTTCTGGCCCCGGCGGTAAACAGATAGCGCTGGTGACGCAACACTACTACCGCGGGAACGGGCACTCGGCCACCGCGACCGCGAAAAACCTGGTCTCGAATGACACAACCATCGTTGCCGATTGTACTGCTCTGCGCTTTGCCACAGGGGGGATGAGCCTTCCCTTCCGCTTTTCGGAAACAAACTCGTATCTGTACGGAGGGGCGCCCGGCGTCAGCAATGCATATGCTTCGGCGCTGTGGGTGATCGATCATCTCTTTCGCATTGCGCTGGGCGGTGGTAGTGGTGTCAACATGCAAGGGGGAGATCAGGGTTATTACACGCCCATCGCCAATTCCGGGGGCACCGTGATCGGCGCGATGCCGGAGTATTACGGCTTGCTGCTGGTTTCGCTCATCGGCCCGGGAACTCTCCTTAGTACCCAGCTCTCGACGGTGGCGCTGAACATAACCATGTACGCGGTGGTTACTGCCTCGGGCCAAACGAATATCGTGATCGTGAACAAGGAGCTTTACCAGTATGTGAAGCTTACGATTAAGTGCCCGCAAATTATCAAGAGCGCCGAGTTGATCGAGCTGCAGGGAGACGCCTTGACAGCGCTCACGGGACAAACGCTGCAGGGGGCAACGGTAGGAACAGACGGAAGCTTTGCCATGGGAGCGCCGTACACAGCGCCAAATGTGTCGTCGTATTGGGTGACCTGTTATGTGCCGGCGATCTCGGCAATCCTGCTGCGCGTGTCGTGAGAAAGACCGCGGATCTCAGGCGAGACTAGTGTAGTGCGTCGGAAATAACATACGTCATTTTGCTCCCTGAAAGTTGAGGGTTGGCCAGACGGCATGCCCTCAGGGGCTAAAGCCCAGTTGATTTTGTTGGATTAACGTACGGGCTAAAGCCCGTACCCTTCAAAAACGGTTAAACGCCCATCTGTGTGACGCACTACACTAGGGAGCGGCCTTGAGTGGTTTCCCTGCCAGGGTCGAAGTTAATCCGCCCTTGTCTACGGCGAACTGCCCATTCACCAGCAGATACTGCACACCCGTGGCCAGCTTAGTGGGATCCTGATAGGTGGCCCGGTCGCGGAAGGTCTTCGGATCGAAGAGCAGGACATCTGCGTAATACCCCTGCTTCAGCAGCCCGCGATCCTTAATGTGCAGGGTCTCCGCGGCCAGCGATGTGCTGGAACGGACCGCTGCTTCCATCGAAAGCACGTGCTTCTCGTAGACATACTCATGGATCTTGCGTGGGAAGGTGCCATACTTGCGCGGATGCCCTGCGGAGCCGTCGGAGCACGTCATCACCCACGGCTGCTTCATGAAGGCCTCAATGTCGGACTCCTTCATGTTGAACGACGCCACATCCGAACCGCCGGCGCGAATGATGGCAAGGGCAGCCTCGATGGGGGAGATGCCGCGTTGCTGCGCGATCTGCGCGAGGTTCTTACCCACGATGCTCTTGTCCTGGGAAGCGGTCATCAACAGAGTCTGCGGTCCGCCGCGGCGGCGCAAGTTCTCGGTCATTTCCTTGACCAGGCGTTCATGCATCGCGGGATCGTCGATATTCTTCAGCAGCTTTCCATCGGCTTCCGCCCATCGCGGAACGAGAGAAGCGGTCACACTGGTGCCTGAGGCATCGTATGGATATTGACTTGCCGTTGCCTGGATACCGGATGCGCGCGCGGCGTCGATCAACGCGATTACCTCCGTACTCTGGCCCCAGACGTCCGCTCCGAGCGCTTTGATGTGCGAGATCATTACCGGGATCCGGGCCTCCTTGCCGATGCGTAACGTCTCGCGCACGGAGTTCATCAGGCCGATGTTGTAGGTGCTCTCATCCCGCATGTGGGTATCATAGATGCCTCCATGCTGTGCGGAGACACGGGCCAGTTCGATGACCTCTTCCGTGGTTGAGTAGCTGCCGGGAGCATAGTAGAGGCCGGTAGAAAGACCGATCGCTCCCTCGCTCATCGCGGTGTCGACCAGTGCCTTCATTTTCTCAACCTGCTGCGGCGTGGGCCTGGCATCGGACATGCCCATCACCTCGCGGCGCACGGTGCCCTGGCCAATGAAGAGCAGCGCGTTGGTGCCGATACCCTGACGGGTCCATCTGGCGAAGGTCTCAGCGATGTTCCCGGGACTGTCGCCATCGTTGCCTGTGGCTACGGTTGTGACTCCCTGCATCAGATAAGCCACGTTCTGGCTGCGCCTGGGGTCGGTAAGGTCCTCGGCTGTATGGGTGTGGGGATCAATGAAGCCCGGAGTGATGATGAGCCCAGTGGCGTCGATGGTTCGCCTGGCGGTCTTGCCTGCGCTCGAGCCAACAAAGACGATGCGGTCGCCAGCTATGCCAAGGTCGGTGTGGATGCGGGGAGCACCAGAGCCATCGATCACCGTGCCATTGCGGAGGATCAGGTCAAGTTGCTGCGCATGGGCCAGAGCGCCCGGCAAGAATGCCGCCATGATAAAGATTTGTAGGAACTTCACGGCTAGGGGCTCCTCATTTCCGAATCGTTACTCCTTGTTCGTTTTAACAAGGGAGGCGCGCCGGCGACAAAGCCCGCAGCGAAATTTCAATTCCTTCCAAATGACCCGGAGTCCCCCCACTCGTTGTCGAAGGTATAAGTAGCCGGTCGGGAAAAATTCGCAGCATTGCCTTAGCTCTCGGAGGACCTCGAAGGGATTAGCTAAGAGGTCGGCCCCGGAAGTGTGGACGCATTGCAATGAGATCTAGGAAGAAAACGATCGGGAAGCTACCGGGAGGGTCGGCAGGAGATCTATACCAGCTTCTTCTGTTTTGCCCAACGAGCCCTTTGAGCCGCCGCGATACGAGCACGACCCTCGGCACTCATCGTGCGCCTTTTACCTCTTGGACCAGACTTCGCGGTGCGAACAGCAAATTGAGAGCCTCCCAGG
>JBARKD010000543.1:0-9931 GCA_049800615.1 Acidobacteriaceae bacterium
ATCGCGAAGAATCCATCGATGGCCGATTGACTCAGACGTTCCCGCGTCTCAAGACGGCTGAGATCCGGTGTGGCGTCGAATTTGTAACCTGGTGCAGCGTACGTCGGCTGGGTAGCCATACGATTAATTCTCCCCACGAGACTATTGTCTCAGATTAGACATATTTTGTCTAGTCATGGAATTATATGCTTTTTTCTTGCTCGCCCACCCTTGGTTTGACGCGCTTCCGAAAGTGGGGACGGCCCACGTACTCTGGTTCAGCTCAGGTTTGGGCACTGCTCAGGCCCCGTACGGAACCCGTTCAAGGGATGGCTTCAGCGCAGCTAGCTGACCATCGCCTAGCGGCGGCGATTAGTCCAACAGAAGACCCGCGTCACGCTAAATGACGGAAGATCGAACCGGCAACGAGTTCACGAAGAGCCATCCCGCTCCGACCTAGACCTTGCGCGTCGAGTTCGGCAAGGTATTCGCGGGTGCCTTTAGCGGATTCGTGAGACTGGCGCGATGATTCCGCGCTGCCTCGATTACTAGGTCCGGGAGATCTCCAAGAGCGCCAAAACAAAATCATCGGGATGTTGCGCTTCGATGCTGAACGTTCCGAGAGCCTGACTCGGAACGTCTCCAAGATTGAGGGTGACGATCACGCTTGCGCCGCAACGAATCGCGGCGGCGAAGACGTGCCGATCGTCACGCAACACCAGCGGACTCTACCTGAGCGATTGCTCCCCCTAAGGTTCAACGAATAAAACCGTTCATAACCTGGCGGAGCCTGACTAATCCGATCCTCTCGTACCCCGATGAATAACCCGGCGGAGCGAAAAGCGGGAAAGGAGGAACTAACGCCCAAAGCGTCTAGAACTTGTCTCATCTATGGGTCTGCGGCTTCTGGTTGGACCCTGAGCCCCGCTTCGAGGGCGGGTCTCATGCGCGGCCTCTCCGAAATTTGTCTATTTATGAGACCAGTTCTAGGCTGCCAAGGCCTCCGTAAGACGCTGAGCGATCTGGTCTGAACTTAGGATCAGGAGTCCACTGTTCGTCCCGCTCGATGTGAGATAAACTCCTTTCTCGATGGTGCCTTTGAACCCAGGCGTAACGTCGTTGAAGAGAATGGATGGCAAGCCGTCTTTCCCACCCTCGGGAACACAGACGATCCCCTCGACGGAATCGACACGCATGGCGATTCTGCGGTCCCGATGCCGGAATACCAGGAGTCTCGAGTCGGTGCATTCCTCGAGCGGTTTCAGGTCGAAGAGGCTGCGCGGATCAATTACCGAGACGGGGTTCCCGCGCAGATTGAGGATGCCGAGCACCGACTCCGGCAAATTGGGTGCACGCATTAGTTCCTTCGGGCACATCAACACTTCCATAACGTCCAGCAGCTTCACCCCGTAGAGTTTTCCCACGCGAAAAGTCAAGAGAGACACGTTTGACCTTGCTACTTCTGCAGCCTCTGTGATTCGCTCGCTCCGGCAAACGTTGCTGTGAAGCAGCGATGTGGACACGATCTCAGCTTGCGATAACATTCCTTCGTCATTCAACACAATGAAGTCTTTGCCGGTACGATCCGTAAAGCACCCGCGGAAGATCGACGACCGGTGCTCTTCAAGGACAGGAACAGGCATGATCTTGTCCTTGGCATACGGGATGATGCTGCTGATTCCCTCGACTTCGAACCCGACGGGATACTTGCCGACGCGGCACACAAGAATATGGTTTCCAGTATTGGGCGTTCCGATTTTAAGCAAAACTGAAGCGTCGACAACCGGAATGGGTTGACCATGAAAAGAGATGACGGATGTGCACAACTCGGAGGGACAAGGACTGGGCTTTTTTCCAGTGTTTGGGACAATTGCTACGATAGCTTTCATCTCCAGAGCCAGGTTGCAATCCCCGACGAAGAAACCAATCAGCTTCTCGCGGTATAGATCGTTGATTCGCGAGGTGAGAGTGTGGTGAGTGTCATGGGAGCCGGTCATGCGATCGATCAAGGGAAGATTCCGAATAGCAAGCAGAGTCGCAAAATCGAGTATCTGAATGATCCGCTCTCCGCCGTCTCGACAGATGACACCGCTGACTGGCATCGCAGAAACCTCATGGGAGATATTCTGTTGCGAGATGGGAGTGACATCATCCGGCCGCACGCGGATGATCTCACCAACAGCGTCAAACAGGAGTCCGAGGTACGCTGCCCCACGTCGCAGGACGACCATGCAAGGGTTCACCGGAGCTTCAGCATCCGCGGTTCCCGTTTTAAGGAGGATGTGAAGATCAACCACAGGCAAGATCCGCCCTCTCAAGTTGAATAGCCCAAGCAGGTAGTCCGGGGAGAGGGGCATTTCTTGAAGCTTGGCCGGAGCGTTGACAACCTCTTGCAGATCCGCCATCCCGATAGCGAACTCGTTTCCGCTGAGGTAGAACGATCCGTACACTTCCAGGTTTTTGCTCTTCACCGGGGTACTAACTAAAGTAGGTTCCATCGACACCTCGCGTCACTCTTTTGTCAGTTGGTCGATCCGGCTACTTGTCACTGTCTGCGACTCGCAGTCCACTATCACCATGCAGGCTTGGTTACCACCGACCTCAAGGAGTTTGAAGCGGATATGGTGTGTGTCCAAGACAGTCTTCGCCGCGGCGACGTTCATCGCGCCGACCGAGGCTCGCGACTGGTCCATATCGGAGCGCATGCAACCACCGCCTCCCAGATAAGCTGAGATTTCGCGCCGGGAAGACTCTTCAACGCCCACAGCACGAATTAGGTTTGCAATTGCTCGATCAACAAACCGAGCGTCGTCCGGGGCCGTCTCAGCGGGCGCCAACGGAAGCAGACAATGCGCAAGCCCACATACTCCTGTTTTGCGATTGATCATCGCAATGGCGACACAGGAGCCTAGCGTCGCCTTTAGGAAGCCCTGAGACGCAACCTTGATCTCCGCTATCCGGACGAACTGTACCGCGCTTCGCTCCTGATTGGTCATGTCGAGCACGCTAGGCCGACTTTCGATAGATCTGTGGTTGTATAAACTTGAATGGAGTATCCAGCGCCCCAATGGCCTCCGACTCCCCTAAAATAAGGGTTGCGCCCACTCTCATAGATAAGGCAACTTGCTCCAGTATTTTGATTTGTTCCGTCTCGCGAAAATAGATGAGCGCATTGCGAAGGAACACGACGTCCTGCCACATATGCGGTTGGAGGCGCTCGAGTAGATTGTGTCTCGCGAACTGTATATTCCGGAGAAGCTCCGCATTCGCTTCCGGGGAGCCAGAGTTTCCGGCTTTGAAATACCGATAGAACATCTCTGGGTTCGTCTCTCGCAACTTCTCCACCGTTCTTGTACCAAGCTGTCCGCTCTTAGCTTTGGCCAGCACTTCGGTGTCCACGTCCGTCGCAAGGACCTGGTAACGAAATGATCGGTGGCGAAGCTGGTGGTCGTTACAAGTCATGGCAATCGAAAATGCTTCCTCGCCGGTGGATGCTGCCGCCGACCAGATTCGGAGAACGTCCGAACCCTTCGACTGCTGAAACTCCGGAAGATATTGTTCACGAAAGTACTTCCAGACGCGCGGCGTGCGGAAGAACGATGTCTCGTTGGTCGTGAGCAGGTTTATGAACACCTGTTGTTCGGCGCGATCACACCGCACGTGCGCCGCGTAGTCAGGCAGATGTGGATGGTTAAGTTGCGCCAGCCGTTTTCTCAGGCGGGACATCACCATCGTCGTCTTTTGAGGCGGGATGGTAATACCCGTAAGCTCTTTCAGAACCGCTATGAGTACCTCGGCGTGGCCACTCCCACTTTGCTTGGCCCCGATGTTCGGCTCAGGCAGCATGGCTGAGCGTTTCATTCAATTGCTTGGTAGCATTTTTGAGTTCGTTCGTCGCACTGGCAATTGCCTCAGAGGCATGCGCTGACTCTTCTGTTTGTTCGGTGACATTTTGGATAGAACTGCTGACCTCTTTCGCGGCGAGCAGCTGGTCATCTGCCGCACTGGAGATCTCCGATATAGCCTCCGTAGTCTTGACGAAGACTTCAACAATACCGTGAAAGGCATCGGCGGCCTGGCGGGATTTGTCGCTGCCCGCCTCAATCCGCTTCACCGATTCCTTAATGAGCTTCGAGATCTCGCGCGTTGCCTGTGAGCTGCGCTCGGCAAGCTTTCTGACCTCATCAGCGACGACTGAAAATCCCAGGCCCATCTCGCCGGCTCTTGCTGCCTCGATTGCCGCATTGAAAGCCAGCAGATTGGTCTGTGATGCGATTTCCCCGATAACCTGAACAATCTCACTGATATCCTCGCTCGATTTACTGATCAAGTCCATTGCCTCGATCGAGTGGTCGATGAGCTTGGCGCCGTCATCTGCCTGTGCGCGGGCGCGGCGTGCCAGCCCATCGGCACTTTTCACACTTTGAGCTATGGAGTGTATGGAGGCAGTCAGTTGTTCGACGGACGCATTCATTTCCTCGGCGGTTGCGCCGAGGGATTGAGCGCCGGTTGCGACCTTGGCGGAGCGTGCGGAGATATCTTCGATCTGCGGGTAGAAATACGTCGAGATTTTCTTTACACCGTCTTCCATTTCGACTTGGCGCGTAATGTCTGCAGCAATCTTCATTACCCCAATAACGGTTCCACTTTCGTCAAGCAGTGGGTTGTAGGTGGCTAACAGCCATACATCCTTACCCTTTTGTGTCAGACGCTTGAACCGCCCGGATCGGAATTGACCGCGACGGAGTTGGTCCCAAAACTCCTGGTACTCTCTCGTACTCGTGTAGGCATCATCGCAGAAGATACGATGATGCTTGCCTGCGATTTCTGAAAGCGAGTAGCCCATCACTGCCAGGAAGTTCTCGTTGGCATTGCGAATTGTGCCATCGGCGTTGAACTCGATGACCGCTTGCGACTTATCAATTGCCTGTCGCACGCTGGCGTCGTGAGCGGCGCGCACCTTCTGTGCTGTAATGTCGGTGGCAAATTTGACGATCTTGGCTGGCTTGCCGTGCTGGTCCAGGATCGGGTTGTAGCTCGCTTCGATCCAGACAAGGCTGCCGTTCTTGGCCACGCGGACGAACTGTCCTGAACGGTATTCGCCCCGTCGGAGCGCGTCCCAGAGCTCCGCATACTCAGTACTCTTTGCGAATCCCTCTTGACAGAGGATGCGGTGTGGCTTGCCCACGAGCTCTGCAAGCGAATAGCCGAACACTCCCAGAAAGTTGGTGTTCGCATGCAAGATGTCTCCGTTCAGCGAGAATTCGATCACTGCTTGAGCGCGATCTAGCGCATTTACCTTGCCCAACAAATCAATATCGTTGTTGCTGCCTTGAGTCGAATCTTGTTTCTGCTCGGTAGAAGACGCGTTTGATGACATGGTATGTTGAGGCTCCTTCCGTCTAGATCGACCCAAAAGCGTTGTAGATCAGAGATGACCGCACTCAGCCGATTACCATACCGCTTTTGAACACTGCAGCTGTTTGGGCCACTGCTCAGGCCACAAATATTTGGTCCTGGTTTGAAGAGTGGAGGACGTTTTTGCCCGTCGGAAACTTCAACGCTGTTGGGAACGCTTCACTCGTGATTCATTCTGTAACAACCCAGCAAACGTCCCCTGTCCGATCGCCGTCCACTAACCCTGCGCCTAACGCCCGGGGAAACTCTACCTGCAAGTCGTGAGACAGCCGATCGATGACTTTTGCACCGCAACCTTCGGCCCGCTGGCGCTCGAGGATTTCCCGGCCGGCCCACCAGGAGAGAAGAACCAGCTCCCGGCTGACGGCGAAAGAGTGCGGAGTTGGGCGTCACGGATCCGGCTCTTCAGGTCCTGGAGGAGTTCCGGGTAGCCGGCGGGGAACTGGAGGGCGCCTTTCACTCAGAACAGCATTATTCAACGCTTTTAGGGTGCAGGTCAGAGTGGGTCCCGCGCCTCTGGATTTCTGCGCCCTCTAAGATTGTGCTTGAATGTCCCTCGCTGAACTGATTATTCTTCTTCGCGCGTCTCTCTGCGCCCCAGGGAAGAGATCGAAGAGAGAGGATCGAAAGGCCCATGCAAGCGAGTGCGATTCTAATCCGAGCATTTGCGGTTGTTGCAAGCCTGGGAATATTTGCGCTTCCGGCAGTCGCCAAGGTCCTGCGCGTGTGTGCGGACCCCGACTACCTTCCTTATTCGAATCGCGCCGGCGAAGGTTTCGAAAACAAGATTGCCGACGCGGTAGCTAGAGCGCTCGGCGAGACGGTGGAGTATACCTCTGCAAGCTACCGGGGGAACGGTGGCTTCCCGCAATTTCTGTCGTCCACCCTGGACGCGCACAAGTGCGATGTGGTGATGGACATTCCGTACGGAAGCCGGGAAGAGCTTACCACGCGGCCCTACTATATCTCGTCCTATGTCTTTGTTTTCAAGAAAGTAAAGCACTACGACGTCACGAGTATGGACTCGCCCGATCTCCGCCAGCTCAAAGTGGGTTTTGAAAGAGATACTCCAGTCGAAAACGGCATTAAGATGCGGGGCATGATCCCGCGAGCAGTGGCTTTCGACGTAGGAGACAATGACGGGGAGTCGCCCGCGACCATGCTGAAAGCAGTGGAGAGCGGACAAGTCGACGTCATGATTACCTGGCAGCCTGCGATTGGAGGCTTCTTGCGCGACTATCCCGATCTGGAAGTGGTGCCGGTTGCCAATGACCGGACGCTGGGCGCGCCGGAGCAGTATTCGTTCCCCATGTCGATGGGGGTCCGCCAAGGCGATGAAGCGCTAAAAAACCAACTCGACGACGTAATTGCCCAACGCCAAGCGGAACTCAGGTCCATCTTGGATGAGTCCGGCGTGAAGTTATATACGGCGCCGTCGCCCAACTCGCCCTAGCACGTCCGGGCGCGAATTTACAGTTCGAGGTGAAGGAAAACATTGCGCCCGAGAGACGATATTCTTCACGCGATTCGCATCCTGTTACTTGTCACATTCATTGTGGCAATAATTCGGGCTGTGTGTTGGGCTGGGAACCCGGTGCCACCAAATCAGGAGCCCTCGCCCGGAGCGGCGGGGGAGGAGTTGGTAAAGGCGAACGACTGCTCCTCCTGCCATGCGCGCGATCGGCCGATGGTCGGACCATCCTATAACGACATAGCCAAGCGTTACCAGGGCAAAGCCGATAGTGTGGATAAATTGGCCATGAAAGTAAAGCAGGGAGGGTCCGGTAACTGGGGAGCTGTGCCGATGATCCCTCATCCGGGTTTAGCCGACTCACAACTCAAAGAGATGGTGGAGTGGATCCTCTCGCAGCGTAGCGGGGCGGCAGCTCAGTCCGAAGCTCCAGCCAAAACGTATGCCTACACCCTGGCGGATGGCACAACCGCCAGGTTGGATTTCCCGCTCTTTGTAGAGGGCCAGCAGCCCAAGGTTACAAAATCTGTGTTCCAAGGTTATGAGAAGTTCGACTCGTATTGCTATCGTTGCCACGGCCAGGACGCGACGGGGAGCGAGACGGCGCCGGATTTGCGGAACTCCCTCAAGACAGGTATGACCGAGCAACAATTTATCTCCGTGGCCATGGCGGGGAGAGCGGAAAAGGGCATGCCCAGTTGGGCCGGCTTCCTTAGCGAGGACGAAGTCAAAGAGATCTATGAATACGTCAGGGGACGAAGCCTCGATCTGGTGCCTGTGGGCAGGCCACCGTCCGAGATGGATTAGCCGCGGGGAGTTTGTACCGCGACTCATCAACCGTGGAACCAGAGCTGGTTTTCCGCTCGGTTTTCGGCTGTCCGTCGCTTGGACGGTCTTGGTAGAAGTTAGCGGTTGCGCAGTGCTTTACATATACGGGGAAAGAGATTTGAGTGAGGGGGAATTGATATGAACCAAATGAAAACGCTGTTTTGCTTCGCGGCTGCGTCTGTTGCCATCGTTTCGACTGCCGCGTTCGCCAGCGGCCCGCTCGACACGTTGTCCCAGGATGCCAACCAGTGGGTGATGCCACTAGGGGATTACCACGGCATCCGCCACAGCAAGTTGAATCAGATTACTGCACAGAACGCTGCGAAATTGAAGGTCGCCTGGACAATGTCCACGGGAACGCTGCGCGGTCAGGAGGGCCAGCCCCTGGTCATCTCCAACATGATGTACTTTGAGAGTTCATACCCGAACTTCATTTATGCCGTCGACCTGGGCAACATTGGACGGGTCGCATGGAAGTTCGCCCCCGAGCAGGACAAGTTTGCACCGTCGGTCGCATGCTGCGATGTGGTTAACCGCGGTCTGGCCTATGCGGACGGAAAGATCCTTGCCACGACGCTGGATACACATGTCTATGCCCTCGACGCCAAAACCGGCCAAGTGATTTGGAAGGCGCAGAATGGCGATCCCGAGCAGGGGCAAACCATGACCATGGCTCCCCTGGTAGTGCATGATAAGGTGATCGTCGGTATTTCCGGTGGAGAGTACGGTGTGCGCGGCGCGCTCACCGCCTACGATCTGGGCAGCGGCAAGATGGCTTGGCGGGCGTACAGTGTGGGCCCGGACGAGGACATCAAGTTCGATCCTGAGAAAACAATCGATGGCGCAACCCAGTCCCCGGTGGGTAAAGACTCCAGCATCAGGACCTGGGAGCAAAATGAATGGACGTTGGGCGGAGGAACCACGTGGGGCTGGTACTCCTATGACCCCGATCTAAACCTGGTCTACTACGGAACGGGCAATCCCGGAACCTGGAATCCCAGCCAGCGTCCGGGAGACAACAAATGGTCCACGAGCATCATCGCCCGCAATCCGGACACCGGCGTCGCCGCGTGGGCTTATCAGATGACTCCTCATGATGCGTGGGATTACGACGGCATCAATGAGAGCGTCCTCACACAGACTGAAGTGGATGGGAACACGGTCCCGATTCTTACCCATTTCGACCGCAACGGTTTTGCCTACGTGCTCGACCGGCGGAATGGAAAGCTGCTCCGGGCCAACAAATTTGACCCCTCCACCAACTGGGCGAAGGAGATTGACCTCAAGACGGGCCGGCCCATTCTTGAGCCGTCCAAAATGACCCAGGCCGATGTCAATGTAAAGGACATTTGCCCGGCTTCCATGGGCGCCAAGAACCAACAACCTGTCTCCTACGATCCCAACACCAAGCTGTTCTACGTGGCCAGCAACCACATCTGCATGGACTACCAGGCGTTCAGCGTGAAGTACAAGGGCGGCTTCCCATACGTGGGAGCCATTTTGAACATGTTTCCCGCCGAGCACGGCGATGTCCGCGGTCGGCTGTTCGCCTTTGACCCAATCTCCGGCGCCACCAAATGGGCGAACAACGACATGTTCCAGGATTACAGCGGCCCGCTGACCACTGATGGCGGCGTGCTTTTTACCGGCACTCTGGACGGCTGGTTCCGCGCCGTGGATGAGGCAACGGGGAATGTCCTCTATAAATTCCATGCGCCATCCGGCATCATCGGCAACCCCATCACCTACATGCACGATGGCAAACAGTATGTCGCTGTCCTGACGGGCGTAGGCGGGTGGGCGGCCATCGGGTTGGCGGAAGGGCTCACTAAGGGCTCTGAAGGATTGGGTGCGGTGGGCTTGACCCGCACCCTATCCGACTACACCAACCTCGGAGGAACGCTGGTCGTCTTTTCGTTAGATTAGTCACCTTGATTTAGTGCATGAATCAATGGGACGGGAGACTGGAGTAGTGACAAATTTGTCATCCCGAGAGCCTGTGACTTTGTGGCGTGAAGGGGCGGGGCTTCAGCCCCGCCGATCTTCCACTCTGGATTGAACTGTCATCCCGAGCGAAGTCGAGGGATCTGCAGTTTGCTTATACAGCCGCAGCTCTCAATGGAAACGCAGGCCTACCCTTTGTCATTCCGAGCGAAGCCGAGGAATCTGCAGTTTCTTGCCCTGTCCCACTCGCTCGCCTGAGCTCTAGAATTGTCCTCCCTTTGGTTTTGAAGG